>SSSX01000034.1 GCA_015657735.1 Zoogloeaceae bacterium | reverse complement strand
GCTGGCGCTGGCGCTGGGCGGCGGCGCGGCCCGCGGCTTCGCCCACATCGGCGTGATCAAGGCCCTCGAAACCAACGGCATCGTGCCCGATCTGGTGGTCGGCACCAGTGCCGGCGCTGTGGTCGGCGCCCTTTACGCCGCCGGCCACGGCCCCTTCGAACTGCAGAAGCTGGCGATCCAGCTCGACGAGGCGGCGGTCACCGACTGGAGCCTGTTCGAGCGTGGCGTGATCAAGGGCGAAGCGCTCGAACGCTTCATCAACACCCAGCTCGGCAACCGGCCGCTCGAGGGGCTGCGGCGCCGCTTCGCCGTCGTCGCCACCGACCTGCAGAGCGGCGAACCGATCGTCTTCCAGCGCGGCAACGCCGGCACCGCGGTGCGCGCCTCGGCGGCGATTCCCGGCGTCTTTCCGCCGGTGGCGATCAGCGGCCGCGAATACGTCGATGGCGGCCTCGTGGCGCCGATCCCGGCGCGGGCAGCGCGCAGCCTTGGCGCCGATGTGGTCGTCGCGGTCGATATCTCGGCGCGCCCCAGCGGCCGCAAGAACCAGGGCCCTGTCGATCTGCTCCTCGACACCATCGCGATCATGGGCGGCGCGCTTGGCAAGAGCGAGCTGGCCGCGGCCGACGTGGTGATCCGCCCCGAACTGCGCGGCCTGCCGGCGGCCAGCTTCCAGCAGCGCCACGAGGCCATCCTCGAAGGCGAGAAGGCCGGTTTCGCCGCGCTGGCGCGGGTCCGCGAGGCGCTGGCGGCGTGGGAACGCAAGAACGGCTGAGGACAATCTTCCGATGAGCGAACAGCACCAGGCGCGCAAGCGCTTCGGGCAGAACTTCCTGTCCGACCCCAACATTATCCGCAAGATCATCGACGCGATCCGCCCGGCGGCGGGCGACCGCATGGTCGAGATCGGCCCCGGCCTCGGCGCGATGACCGAGCCGCTGATGGTGCGCCTCGGCCACCTGCACGTGGTCGAGATCGACCGCGACCTGATCGCCCGCCTGAAGGCCGCCCATCCGCCCGCAACGCTGACGATCCACGAAGGCGACGCGCTGAAGTTCGACTTCGGCAGTCTGGTGGCCGACGGCGCGCCGCTGCGGGTGGTCGGCAACCTGCCCTACAACATCTCGACGCCGATCCTGTTCCATCTGGCCGACTTTGCCGACCGGGTGAAGGACATGACCTTCATGCTGCAGAAGGAGGTCGTGATGCGCATGGTCGGCGCGCCGGGCACCGAAGAATACGGCCGCCTGTCGGTGATGCTGCAGTACCGTTTCAACATGGCACGGCTGTTCGATGTGCCGCCGGGCGCCTTCCGGCCGGCGCCGAAAGTGATGTCGAGCATCGTCCGGCTGGTGCCGCGGCCGGCCTCCGAGTGCGCGGCCGACGATTATGCGCTGCTCGGCAAGGTGGTCACCGCGGCCTTCGGCCAGCGCCGCAAGACCTTGCGCAACACCCTGCGCGACTATCTCGACGAGGCCGATTTTGCCGCCGTCGGGATCGACCCCGGCCTGCGCGGCGAACGTCTGACGGTGGATGACTTCGTCCGCATCGCCAACCACGTGGCGCGCCGGCCGCCCGCTGCCGGACGTTCAGGCGGTTGACGCAACACGGCCCGGCCACCGCGCAAGGCGGTGCAGCCGGGCCGGCCGCTGCGGCGCAATTGTGCCGCGGTCGTCAGTCCTTCTTCGTCGGGCAGGTGCTCATGCCGAGCAGCGGGTAGGCCGGGCAGAAGCCGGTCAGGCCGGTGGCCAGCGGCACCACGCCGATCCACGCCCACGCCGGGCCGCCGAGCAGCGCCCAAGCCACCAGGCCCACGCCGGCGCCGATGCGCAGAATCTTGTCGATACCACCTACGTTGGTTTTCATGCTGGCCTCCTGGCGCAATGATGTGTCGAGTGGGCGTATTTCAGCATGGGCACCGGGCGGCCGTCTGTAACCTTGGTTACACAGCGCGGCGTCAGCCGCCGGAGAGCCGGCGCAGTCCGGCCGGGTCGAGAATCTCGATCTGCTCGCGCGACAGGGTGACCAGTCCCTGGGCGGCAAAGTTCTTGAGCAGCCGGCTGACGATCTCGCGCACGCTGCCCAGTTCGTCGGCGAGTTGCTGGTGGGTGGTGTGCACGCGCTGGCCCTTGCCGAGCAGCAGCGCGGCGAGGCGCTGGTCGAGCTTGCGGAAGGCGACTTCCTCGATCAGCTGCATGAGGTCGGCGATGCGCTCCGAGAACAGCTGGAAGACGAAATCGCGGAACGGGGCCTCGGCCAGCAGGGCCTGGAAGTCGGCGCCCGGCAGCACCAGCAGCTCGGTTTCGCTGTCGGTGAGGCCGCGGGCGTTGTACGGCGTCTGGCCGAGCAGACAGGCCGACGAGATGACGCAGGTCTCGCCCGGGGCGACCCGGTAGAGCGGCAGCTCGCGCCCGTTGGGCGCGGCCTTGACGACCCGGATGCCGCCGCTGAGCACGAACGGAAAGCCGCGGCATGGCTGGCGTTCGTCGAACACCGGTGTGCCGGCCGGCAGCCGGATGTGCTGTGCGCGCGCGGCGAGCCGTTGCCGGGCCGCCTCCGGCAGCGCGGCGAGGACGGGGTAGAGGGCCGGCAGGGCGTCGACGGAGGGCGGGGGAGTCATCGCGTCAGGCAAGGTCGACGACCACCGGCGCGTGGTCGGACGGGCGTTCGAGCTTGCGCGGCGTCTTGTCGACGGCGCAGGCGGTGCAGGTGCCGACGAGAGGCTGCGACAGCAGCAGGTGGTCGATGCGCAGGCCGAAATTGCGGCGGAAGGCGCCCATGCGGTAATCCCACCACGAGAAGCTGCGTTCGGGCTGCTCGAAAAGGCGGAAGGCGTCGGTGAGGCCGAGGGCCAGCAGCGCCTTGAAGGCGTCGCGCTCCGGCACCGAGACGTGGATTTCGTCCTTCCAGTCGGGGTGGGCGTCGCGGTCTTCCGGGGCGATGTTGTAGTCGCCGGCCAGCACCAGCTGCGGCGTGGCCTGCAGTTCGGTGCGCAGCCAGGCGGTGAGCGCCGCCAGCCAGTCGAGCTTGTAGGCGAATTTGTCGGAGCCGACCGCCTGCCCGTTGGGAAAGTAGCCGCAGACGAGGCGCACGCCGTCGAGCGTGCCGGCGACGATGCGCTTTTGCTCGTCGGCGAAGCCGGGAATGTCGTAGCTCACCTCGCTCAGCGGTTTCTTGCTGAGGATCGCCACCCCGTTGTAGGTCTTCTGTCCGTTGAACACCGCCTGGTAGCCGGCCGCCTCGATGTCGGCCAGCGGGAAGGCTTTGTTCTCGCACTTGAGTTCCTGCAGGCACACGGCGTCGGGCTGGTTGGCGGCCAGCCAGTCGAGCAGGTGGGGGAGGCGGACCTTGAGGGAGTTGAGGTTCCAGGTGGCGATTTTCATGTCAGTTGCAGGGGGTTG
Source organism: Zoogloeaceae bacterium (assembly GCA_015657735.1). Lineage (GTDB taxonomy): Bacteria > Pseudomonadota > Gammaproteobacteria > Burkholderiales > Rhodocyclaceae > Zoogloea. Next base: position 1,546 of record SSSX01000034.1, on the reverse strand, counting down.
ATTTATATTTTTGAATTCGATTTCCATTCTGAATTAATGCCTGCCCGTTTGCAATGCCGTGTCCGGGTGGGGATCGCCCGCCGATTCGGAAAAATCTCGAAATCGACGGGTGGCGCCCTTTGGTTTCGAGAGGCTGCAACCCCGGAAAGAGAGGAAGCCAAAAGTCTCGCAGCGATTGGAAGCTATTTTGACGCTTGGTCGGAAATGGTCGGCGCTTTATAAGCCGAATGCGGCATGTCTTTTGACGGTGTGCCTTGCCACGGGATATATGGAATTCGACCTCAGCGGGGGCTCGCTTGCCACTCGGGGGTTGCTCAAGATGCAGGCAGTGGCTGCGGTTGTGTCATAATGCAAACCGGCACACTTAGACGAAAGCTAAGCTCGCAAAGCCTCCGGTCTTCCCCCGCTCCTGAGCGGGAAAGATAGCGGGGTTGCCAGACAGGCGCCACCAGTTACGCTGACATGGTTGCCATCTGAACTTTCCCCTCTTTGAAAGAGGCGGGCCTTGCGTCTCGTCTTGTCTGATTGCCGATGCGGAGTTGGCCAGTGGAGCAACGCTCCGTTGCCAAGTCCGGACCTGTGCGCTATCTGCAACGTTCAAATAGGGATCGCTATGTACAAGAAAAATCTTATGGCAATGCTGGCTTGCGTATTGTGCGCGAGCTCGGCATGGGCTGCTGACGACAAGATTACCTGGATTGAAATTTCCGGCACCTCCTCCTTCCAATACTATGGGAAAAGGGGGAGTGGAGATTTCATGAACGTGGATGGTAAAAAGAAAAACAGTTATGGCTACGTTTATCAAAGGGAAGACAAGAACAACAAAACCTATACTTACGGCAAGCTATTCGTGATGCTCGATTCTTGTAGAAACGGGTACGGCCACGTTGTGTACAACGACATGCAGGGTAATTTCACCGGAAAAGAAAACTTTGTGCGATTCGGCGGCACTGTTGCTGATGCGTTGGGGACCGATGCGTGCGCTAACTGGGATAACACGACAGGTAAAGTCTCGCGAGCGGAAGATGGTGGCAAGTGGGAATTGGCAGCCAAAGCGGCGCAAAGTGGCGATAAATTCATTCTCAAGACTGATACTGTACGTAAGGATGCCTATAACGGTAAACCTGCCATTACTGCCTTGTTGGGCTATATAAGTTTAAAAAAGAACAGGACCGACTACAGCGTGTATGCAATGCATATTTCCGATTGCCAGAGCGGATTCGGAACCCTCTATGAACTCGATTTCGCCGGCAAACAAGTTGGGAAGTCGGATGTTGCGCTGGATGGAAATTCGGTGATTTCTGGCGTAGCAAATACTCTGTGCGCAAAGCTTTGAATAACCTCAAAGGACGGCGTTGATCAGCAGTAGCGAGCGGGTGGCGCTTCCTCTATCACCCCTTGCACAGCAAGCGGCAAAACTGATGGTTTCGTGCCGGCCGGCTCAGTCGAAGGTGTCGACGCTGCCGTCGATGAAGCGGACCACGCCGGCGGCGATGCTGCCGAGCGTCAGGCCGTCGGCGCGGGTGACGCTGCCGGCGGCGCCGGC
>SSSX01000283.1 GCA_015657735.1 Zoogloeaceae bacterium | reverse complement strand
TTCGACAACCACGTGGCGACGATGGATGCGGCGCTGTCGTCGTACATCGTGTCGATCGGCTTCGACACCGAGGCCGGCGAAATCCGCAATCCGCCGCAGGAGGGCAGCGCCGACGGTGCGTCGTCGTGCGGCACGCCTGCGTCCGCCGCGCCGGTCCAGGTTCAGCCGGCCTGATTGCGGCGACGCTCCGCAAGCGGGCGGCGGCCGTGAGCATTTTCGATCGGCTCGCCGAAGAGCGCATCCGCGGCGCGCTGGAGCGGGGCGAGCTCTCCGGTCTGCCCGGCGAAGGGCGGCCGCTGGAGTTCGACGACGACGGCCTCGTTCCGGCCGACATTCGCATGACCAACAAGATTCTGCGCAATGCCGGTTACGTCCCGCCGGCGCTGGCCGATCTGCGCGAGCTGCGCACGCTGGCCGCGGCACTCGCCGCCGACCGGAGCACCGTCGACGCGCAGCGCATGGTCCGGCTGCTGGCCCGCGTCGAGGCGGCCGGGCTGTCCCACGTGTCGTCGGCGATTTTCGCCCGGCTGGCGGAAGGCCGTGATACGCAGCCCTTTTCCGGACCCTGATCCCGTGCCGTTCGCCACCTGACGCTAAAGTCGCCGCCAGCGATGACGATATGTTTCCCACTGGCATTCAAGTGCGGGTGGGTGATGTCCTTCGTTCGAGTCAACAGCGGTGAGGTCGAGATCGGTCAGCCGGTCCCGTGGGCGCTTTACGACGATCGCAAGCAGCTTCTGCTGGCGCGCGGGGTGATCGTCGAAACCGAAAACCAGAAAAGAGCGCTGATGGAGCGCGGCCTGTTCCGCAAGGTGCAGGTCAGCGAGACGCGCCTCAATACCGACAGCGGCGACAAGCCCGCCGACAACCTGAGCGCGTTCGACGACATCAAGCTCGACATCGGCGACACGATGCAGCTCCAGGCCCAGGGCGATGCGGCCCAGAGCCGCTACTACGTCAAGCTGATCGGCTACCTGAAAGGCAAGAGCGTGATCGTCACGACGCCGACCCAGGATGGCAAGGTGCTGCTGATGCGCGAAGGCCAGGGCTTCGTCGTGCGGATGTTTTCGGGCAAGAGCGTGTACGCCTTCGGCACCACGATCTACAAGGTCGCCAACGTACCGTTTCCCCATCTTCACCTGAGCTATCCGGCCCAGGTGCGCGGGCTGGTGGTGAGGCGCGGGGCGCGGGCGCGGGTCAACCTGATCTGTGCGGTGACCGGCGCCGACGGCCGTTCGCATGCTGCGTCGCTGGTCGACCTCAGCACCGGCGGCGCGATGCTGACGGCGAAGACCCCGGTCGGCGTCAGGGACGACCGCATCTCGATCAAGTTCCGGGTGGTGGTCAGCGAGGTCGAGGAATACCTCACCATTCCCGCCGTGCTGCGTTCGGTGCATGCCGCGGCGGCGCCCGAGGGCGAAACGCCGCACGTCAACCATGGCGTCCAGTTCGACGATCTGCCTCATGCGCAACACGTCGTGCTGTCGGCCTTCGTCTATCGCATCCTGTTCGAGGAATCGGCGGAGGGCTGAGAAGGCTTACTTCGCCTTCGCCAGCAGAAAGGGAAACGCCGGCTCCGGGCGCTGCCCGCTGACGATGTCGGCGATCGCGTGGCCCGAGCCGCAGGCCAGCGTCCAGCCGAGGGTGCCGTGGCCGGTGTTGAGGAACAGGTTGTCGATGCGGGTGCGTCCGATCAGTGGCACGTTGCCCGGCGTGGCCGGACGCAGGCCGCACCAGTGTTCGGCGCGGGCCGGATCGGCGACGCCCGGCAGGTGGTCTTCCAGCCAGTTCACGATGGCCGCGCTGCGCGCCGGGTTGGGGCTCAGGTCGAAACCGTTGAGCTCGGCGGTGCCGGCGACGCGCAGGTGATCGCCGAGGCGCGAACACACGACGCGGCGCGATTCGTCGGTCAGGCTGAGGCGCGGCGCACGCTGGTGGTCGATGATCGGCACGGTGATCGAATAGCCCTTCACCGGATAGATCGGCAGCCGGATGTCCAGGCGGCGGACCAGCGCCGGGCTGTAGCTGCCGGCAGCCAGCACGAAGGCGTCGGCCCGCAGCACGCCGGCCCGGAAGTCGGAGTCGAGCACGCGCACACCGCGGATCCGGCCGTGGATCAGATCAAAATCCTGAACAGTATTGTTCATCAGAAAGCGCACGCCGGCTGCCTGCGCCTTTTCCGCCAGCGCCGTGCAGAACAGATGGGCGTTGCCGCTTTCGTCGTCCAGCCCGTGCAGCGCGCCGGCGAGGCGGGCGCGCAACGGGGCCAGGGCCGGTTCGACGGCGATGGTCTGGTCGGGGTCGAGGATCGTGCCGCGGATGCCCAGTTCCTCGAGTTGACGGAGCTTGGCCGGCAGGTGGGCGACTTCGCGGGCGGTTTCGAAAAGGTGCAGGATGCCGCCGGTGAAGGCCTCGTATTCGATGCCGGTGGCCGTCCGCAGCGCGCGCAGCTCGCGCCGGCTGTAGGCGGCCAGGCGGGCGATGGCGGCGGTGTTGCGGGTTGTCCGGCCGGGCAGGCATTCGTGCAGAAACGACAGGCTCCAGCGCCACTGGGCCGGATCGGCGCGCCAGCGGAACAGCAGCGGAGCGTCCGGACGTCCCAGCCAGCGCAGCACGGTGGCGGGGGCCGACGGATTGGCCCACGGTTCGGGATGGCTGACGGAGATTTGTCCGCCGTTGGCAAAGCTGGTTTCGAGGCCCGGACCGGGCTGGCGGTCGACGACCGTCACGTTGCAGCCGGCCTGGGCGAGATACCAGGCGCTTGAGACGCCGGCGAGGCCGGCGCCGATGACCAGAACTTCCATGATGCCTTGCAAAGAGTGCTTCCGGGGCCGTCAGCCGGCGCCCGTGAAATCGACCGTACAATGATAAACGACGGAAGGCCGCGATCCGGGCGATAATCTCCACTTTTAAAGGTTATTCCGGAGAACCGAGTCATGCGTCGAGTCACGCTCACCCAATTCCTGATCGAGCAACAACGCAAGGGCCTGATGGGCGCCGAACTGCGCCTGTTGATGGAGGTCGTTGCCCGTGCCGTCAAGGCGATCGCCGTGAACGTCTCGAAAGGCGCTCTGGCCGGCGTGCTCGGCGAGGCGGGCAGCGACAATGTCCAGGGCGAGGCGCAGAAGAAGCTCGACGTCATCGCCAACGACATCCTGATCCAGGCCAACGAATGGGGCGGTCACCTGGCCGCGATGGCGTCCGAAGAGGTCGAGGAGATCCGCCCGATTCCCAGCGACTACCCGAAGGGCGGCTTCCTGCTGCTGTTCGACCCGCTCGACGGTTCCTCCAACATCGACGTCAATATTTCCGTCGGCACCATCTTTTCGGTGCTGCGCTGTCCGGAAGGCAACGCCGCGCCGACCGAGGCCGACTTCATGCAGCCGGGCACGGCCCAGGTGGCGGCCGGCTATTCGGTGTACGGCCCGTCGACGCAGCTGATCCTGACCGTCGGCGACGGCGTCCACGGCTTCACGCTGGATCGCGAGATGGGCAGCTTCATCTACACCCACCCGTTCATGACGATTCCCGAGGACACCAAGGAATACGCCATCAACGCCTCCAACCAGCGTTTCTGGGAGCCGCCGGTGCAGCGCTACATCGCCGAGCTGCAGGCCGGCAAGGATGGCCCCCGCGAGCGGGACTTCAACATGCGCTGGGTGGCGTCGATGGTTGCCGACGTGCACCGCATCCTGACCCGCGGCGGCATCTTCATGTATCCCCTCGACAGCAAGATGAAGGACAAGGGCGGCAAGCTGCGCCTGATGTACGAGGCCAACCCGATGGCGCTGATCGTCGAGGCCGCCGGCGGCGCCGCCAGCACCGGCCGCGAGCGCATCCTCGAGATCAAGCCGACCCGGCTCCACCAGCGCGTGCCGGTGGTGCTCGGCTCGAAGAACGAGGTCGAGCGGGTCGCCCGCTATCACCTGGAAGCCTGAGTCCGGCCGATGCAGCTGGCAGCGGTGGGGCGCGCCTAGAATGCGCCCCGTGTCGCGTTCAGCCATGCTCCTGGCCGCCGTCGTGGCCATCGTGGCCGGTCTGGCAAGCGGGCCGGCGCGGGCCGCCGATGTGTCGCTGGTTGCGCCGGACGAGCTGCGTCCGCTGCTCGTCCGGCATCTCGATTTCCTCGAGCGCCGCGCCGACAGGCGCCTCGACGATGCGGGCCGGATTGCGCTGCTGCGGCGCGCCCGCAAGGAAATCGGCGAGATTCTTGCCACCGAAGGTTATTTTTCGCCGGCCATCGAAGGCGAGGACGGCGACGATGGCGGATTTCGCATCGTCGTCAGCCCGGGCCGCCGCACCACCATCGCCAGCGTCGAGCTGAACTTTGCCGGCGATCTGGCTCGAGACGAGGGCGAGCGGCCGGCCCGCCTCGCCGCGCTGCGCGCCGCCTGGAGCCTGCCGGCCGGCCAGCCCTTCCGCCAGGCCGACTGGGACGCCGCCAAGCAGCGCCTGCTCGACGCCATCGGCGCCCGCGAGTACGCCGCTGCCGCAATCAGCGACAGCCAGGCGTCGGTCGACCCGGCCGCCGCCACCGCCGCGCTCCACGTCGAGGTGGATTCCGGCCCGGTGTTCCGCTTCGGGCCTGTCGAGATCACCGGGCTGGCCGACTACGACCCTGCGCTGATCGAGCGCTATCGCCCGCCGACGCCCGGCGAGCCATATAGCCAGGAGCGCCTGCTGCTGTTCCAGACGGCGCTGCAGAACACCGCCTACTTCGCCTCGGTGGTCGTCGACATCGACCGCCACAGCGCCACGCCCGAGGCGGCGCCGGTTCGCGTGCAGGTCACCGAGGCCAAGCCGAAGCGGCTCGGCTTCGGCGTCGGGGTCAGCAGCAACACCGGTTACCGCGTCGAAACCAGCTACCGCGACGCCAACTTCCTCGGTCGCGCCTTCAACCTGGTCAGCGGTCTGCGCATCGAGCAGCGCCGCCAGCTTGGCTACGCCGACGTCTTCCTGCCGCCCGCCGCGGAAGGCTATCTCGACAGCGTCGGGGCGCTGGTCGAACACACCGACATCGCCGGCCTGCAGACGCGCCGCCAGTCGATCGGTGTCGTCCGCACCATTCCCAGCGGCAAGATCGAGAACCGCTTTGCGCTCAACTACCAGCGTGAAATCCTGGTTCCGGAAGGCAGCCTGCAGTCCAGTCGCGCCGCTCTTACCGCCAACTGGTCGTGGACCCACCGCAGCGTCGATAGCGTCCTCGACCCTCACCACGGCCACGTGCTCAACCTGCAGCTCGGCGGCGCCGCGCAGGTTCTGTTGTCGGACCGCAACTTTGCCCGTGTCTACGGCCGCTACCAGCTGTTCCTGCCGGCCTTCGAGCGCGACGTGATCATCCTGCGTGCCGAAGGCGGCGTCACGGTCGCCGCCTCGCGCGACGGGGTGCCGCAGGATTTCCTGTTCCGCACCGGCGGCGCGCAGACCGTTCGCGGCTACGCTTATCAAAGCCTCGGTGTCGCCGATGGCAATGCGACGGTCGGCGGGCGTTACCTGGCGGTCACCAGTGCCGAATACGTCCACTGGTACCGGGGCAGCGACTGGGGGGTGGCGACCTTCGTCGATGCCGGCAATGCCAACGACGAGCGCCGGTTGTTCAAGATGAACCTCGGCTACGGCCTCGGCCCGCGCTGGCGCAGCCCCGCCGGCCCCATCGCGGTGGACCTCGCCTACGGCCAGAGCGATCATCGTCTGCGCCTGCAATTTGCGGTCGCCATCGCCTTCTGAGCGCTGTGGTCAACGTCCGCGCAGTCCGGGCGTTGCTCGCGATGCCAGCGCAGCTCCGGTTTCGGGCCGGATGCGACGGGAATTGGCAAACCGGATGGGGCGGTT
>SSSX01000282.1 GCA_015657735.1 Zoogloeaceae bacterium | reverse complement strand
CGGCGGCAGCCATATTGCGCTGGAGGAGACTCAGGAAATGGATGAAGGCCAGACGGTCGTCGAAGGAAAAACCCTTCAGCGCCGAATCGTAGAAAGTCTGGATCGGTTCGGCGATGGCGGCCCACAGCTCGCCGCCGCGGGTGCTCAGTTTGACCTTGCGGGCGCGGCGATCCTCGGCGCTGGTGGCGCGTTCGATGAAGCCGTCGCGTTCGAGGCGGTTGAGCAGGCCGGTGAGGTTCTGGCGGCTCACCAGCAGGTAGCGCGACAGCTCATTGACGGTCATGCCTTCCGCCGCCTGCGGGCGCGACAGCGCGCCAAGGACCGACCACTGCTGCGTCGTCACGCCGAACTCGTCGAGGGCCTGAGTGCCCTTGGTGTGCAGGGTGTTGGCGGCCTGGAAGAGACGGAAGAACAGGCGGTTGTTGATCTCGATGCTGGCGAGGCTCGGTGCGGGGGTCGGATCGGTCATCGAAATCGAATGCAAGGCGTGAAGCCGCATTGAAACGCAAAGCGGGACGCAAATGCAACGTCCCCGACAACGGGGCAAGACCCCAACCCATGATCGACCAAAGGAGAACAGCATGCGAGGACTCAACGGGAAAGTCACCATCGTCACCGGCGGCGCCGGCGGGATCGGTGCGGCAGTATGCAGACGTTTCGCGGAGGAAGGCGCCATCGTCGCCGTCTTCGACATCAATCGGGCCGCCGCCGACAGCGTGGTTGCCGACATCCGCGGCAAGGGCGGCAGCGCCGCTGCCTTCGCGGTGGACCTGACCAGCCAGGAATCGGTCGTCGCCGCCGTCGCGGCCGCCGAAGCACAGCTCGGGCCGACCGACATCCTCGTCAACAACGCCGGCTGGGACCACGCCGCGCCCTTCCTCAAGACCGACAAGCCGCTGTGGGACAAGATCGTCGCGGTGAATCTCTACGGCCCGCTGTACATGCACCATGCGGTGCTCAAGGGAATGGCCGAGCGCGGTCGCGGCCGGGTGGTGAACGTCGCCTCGGACGCGGCGCGCGTCGGTTCGTCGGGCGAATCGGTGTACGCCTTCTGCAAGGGCGGCCTGTTGTCCTTTTCGAAGACCATCGCCCGCGAACTGGCGCGCAAGGCGATCAATGTGAACGTCGTGTGCCCCGGCCCGACCGACACCGCCCTCTTTCGCGACTTCGCCGGCGACGGCGAACAGGGCGAAAAGCTCAAGGGCGCGCTGACCAAGGCCATTCCCTTCGGCCGCCTCGGCCAGCCGGACGATTTGCCGGGCGTCATCGCCTTTCTTGCCAGCGACGACGCCGCCTTCATCACCGGACAGGTGATCAGCGTATCCGGCGGCCTGACGATGGCCGGCTGAAGCCGGCGCATCCACCAGGCACGCGGCAATGAACGATGCGCAGCGACGCATGAAGGATAAAGCGCGCCGTACGGACGATACGCCGGGCGGCAATCGAATCCGCCGCGCCCGCAATCCTTCGCGCACGCCAGCGCATCGATCAGTGCGGCCCGCCAATCGAATGTTGACGACCGATTATCGAATGCGCGCGACACATCATTCGATTATCAGTGCCGATTATCGAATGTCGCTCGCTGCCAATCGAACTATCACGGCCGCACATCGGATTTTCACGCATCGAAATCGAATCGCCGCGCCGACTATCGTTCTTCCACGCTTCACGGCACGACCCGCAGCCCATACGACGCATCCCACCCCACGCCCATAAGGAAACCGACATGACGCCCGCTTCCGCCACCTATACCGACATCCTCTACACCAAGGCCGACGGTATCGCCACCATCACCATCAATCGCCCACACGCCTACAACGCCTTCACCGCCAACACCTGCGAGGAGATGATTCACGCCTTCAAGGACGCCGACTACGACAAGTCCATCGGCGTGGTGGTGCTCACCGGCGCTGGCGACAAAGCCTTCTGCACCGGTGGCGATCAGGGCACCCACGACGGCGGCTATGGCGGCCGCGGCACCATCGGACTGCCGATCGAAGAAGTGCAGAGCGCGATCCGCGACATCTCCAAGCCGGTGATCGCGCGCGTCAATGGCTACGCGATTGGCGGCGGCAATGTGCTGGTCACCATTTGCGACCTGGCAATCGCCTCCGACAACGCGCAGCTCGGCCAGGCCGGCCCGCGGGTCGGTTCCGTCGATCCCGGTTTCGGCACTGCGCTGCTGGCGCGCGTCGTCGGCGAGAAAAAGGCCCGCGAGATCTGGTATCTGTGCCGCCGCTACACGGCGCAGCAGGCCCTCGAGATGGGCCTCGTCAATGCCGTCGTGGCGCAGGACCAGCTCGACGCGGAAGTGAAGAAATGGTGCGACGAGATCGTCGAAAAGAGCCCCACCGCCATCGCGCTGGCCAAAAAATCCTTCAACGTCGATACCGAAATGATCCGCGGCATGGGCGGCCTCGCCATGCACGCGCTGAAGCTCTACTACGAAACCGCCGAATCGGCCGAAGGCGGCAACGCCTTCCGCGAGAAGCGCAAGCCGGACTTCCGCCGGCACGCCAAATAAGCCACCGAGCTGTGGGGGCGAACTTGTTCGCCCGTCCGCGAAGGTGCCCTTGTAGGGGCGAACTTGTTCGCCCATCGCGGGTTGATCGAAGTCCGCGGGCGAACAAGTTCGCCCCCACAAAGAGCACCTTCACCCCGCAACATCCTTCCGCCAACCGAAAGAGCGCCATGATCCGCGACCAGGAAACCCTCAACATTCTGCTCGACACGATTGCCCGCTTCGTGCGCGAACGTCTGGTGCCCAGCGAGGCCCGCGTCGCCGAGCACGACGAGATTCCGCCGGACATCATCGATGAAATGAAGGCCCTCGGCCTGTTCGGCATGTCCATTCCCGAAGAACACGGCGGCATGGGCCTGACGATGGAGGAGGAAGTCCTTGCCACCTTCGAGATCGGCCATACCTCGCCGTGCTTCCGGTCGATCTTTGCCACCAACAACGGCATCGGCGGCCAGGGCATCGTCATCGACGGCACGCCCGAGCAACAGGCGCGCTATCTGCCGCGGCTGGTGAGCGGCGAGATCATCGG
>SSSX01000281.1 GCA_015657735.1 Zoogloeaceae bacterium | reverse complement strand
GCGTCGAGGAGCTTCCAGCGGAACTCCTGCCATGTCGCCACCGCGCTGCCGTCGATCGCGCGGATCAGCTCGCCGTCCCGAAAACCGGCCCGCTCCGCTTGGCTCCCGGCCTCCGGCGGACCGACGCGGGGGCGCAGCTCTTCGATGCCGCCGGCGTACAGGCCCCAGTACAGCGCGATCGCCAGCACGAAATTGGCCAGCGGACCGGCCGCGACGATGGCGATCCGGCGCCACACGTTCTGCCGGTTGAAGGCCCGGTGAAGCTCGCCGTCGGCCACCGGGGCTTCCCGCTCGTCGAGCATCTTCACGTAGCCGCCCAGAGGAAATGCCGACAGCACCCATTCGGTCTGATCGGCGCCGGCGCGCCGGACGAGCAGCGGGCGCCCGAATCCGAGCGAAAAACGCAGCACCTTCACGCCGCACAGCCGCGCCACCAGATAATGGCCGAACTCGTGCACGACGATCAGGATGCCCAGCGCCAGCAGGAAGGGCAGTACGTAGTCGAGCAGACTCATCGGGCAAGCATCACGCGTGCAGCGACCGCGGGCATCGTCGGACGGAAAGCGCTCATCGGACGTACTGGCGGACGAAACTGGCCGCCTGCTGCCGCGCCAGCCGATCGGCGTCGAGCACGACATCGAGCGAATCGGCCACGCGGGGCGCCACCGCATCGAGGGTTGCGGCGATCACGCCGGCAATCCGGTCGAAGCGCAGCGCGCCGTCGAGGAAACTTCCGACCGCCACCTCGTTGGCGGCATTCAGCACCGCCGGCGCGATGCCGCCTTCCTCCAGCGCCCGGTAAGCCAGCGCCAGGCACGGAAAGCGCTCGAGATCGGGCCGCTCGAAGTTGAGCTGGCCGACCGCGAACAGGTCGAGCGGCCTGACGCCGGCATCCACCCGCTCCGGGTAGGCCAGCGCATGGGCGATCGGGGTGCGCATGTCGGGATTGCCGAGCTGCGCCAGAACCGAGCCATCGACGTAGGCGACCATCGAATGAATGACGCTCTCGGGGTGGATCACGACCTCGATCCGCTCCGCCGTCACGCCGAACAGCCAGTGGGCTTCGATGACTTCGAGGCCCTTGTTCATCATCGTCGCCGAATCGACGGAAATCTTGCGTCCCATGACCCAATTCGGGTGGGCAACCGCCATCTCCGGCGTCACGCCAGCCAGTGCCTCGACCGGGGTGCGGCGGAACGGGCCACCCGACGCAGTCAGCAGGATGCGCGTCACCCCGCTGCCGGCCGCGCCGGGAACGAAGCCCTGCGGCAGCGCCTGAAAGATCGCGTTGTGCTCGCTGTCGATCGGCAGCAGCGTCGCCCCGCTGGCGGCAACCTCCTGCATGAACAGCGCGCCGGACATCACCAGCGCCTCCTTGTTGGCCAGCAGCACGCACTTGCCGCTGCGGGCCGCGGCGAGGGTCGGGACAAGCCCGGCTGCGCCGACGATGGCGGCCATGACCATATCCACTTCAGGCGCCGACGCCACCGTCGCCAGCGCCTCGGGACCGGCAAGCACCTCGGTGGAGCAACCGGCATCATCGAGCCGCAGCTGCAAACGCCGGGCATCGTCGGCCAGATCGACGACCGCATACGCCGGACGATGCAGCAGACACTGCTCGAACAGCTTATCCACCTGGCGGTGGGCGGTCAGCGCGAAAACGCCATAGCGTTGCGGGTGGCGCGCCACCACGTCGAGGGTGCTGAGACCGATCGATCCGGTCGCCCCCAGCACGGTGATGAGCTTCTTGTCGTAGGCCATGACCATGAATTCAGCGGGCGACCCACAGCGCCAGCAGGCCGGCGAGGGGCAGGGTCGAAGTCAGACTGTCGATCCGGTCGAGGATGCCGCCGTGGCCGGGCAGCAGCGTTCCGCTGTCCTTGATGCCGGCCTGGCGTTTGAGCATCGACTCGAAGAGATCGCCAATGATGCTGATCGCGGTAAAGACAAGCAGCGCCAGCACCGTGGCGCCGATCCGCGCGCCCGCGATCGCACCCGGTGCGAAGTAGGAAAGACAGATCAGACCGTAGATCAGAACGCCCGCAACGGCGCCGTAGGCGCCCTCCCAGCTCTTGCCCGGACTGATCGACGGGGCCAGCTTGCGCCGGCCGAAAGCGCGGCCCGTGAAGTAGGCCGCGATGTCGGCTACCCACACCGCCGCCATCACGCCGAGCAGCAACCACGGGCTCAGCAGGCGCAGATGGGCCATTGCCAGCGTCGGCGGAAGCAACAGCACGAGCCCGACCAGCGCCGCCGCGCCGGCCCCCGGCAGCGCCCAGCGCGCACGCAGCCAGAAAGGCACGCACAGCATCCAGAACAAGGCGCTGGCCGCATAGACCGGGGCCAGACTGAACGGCGCGACGGTATCGTCGCGCTGCAGGCCGGCGACCATCCCGGCGACCAGACACAGCATCGCCATCAGCACCGCATAGACGCGTCGCCGGGCGACCGGAAAGCCGACGATCCCGCCCCACTCGGCGGCGGCGGCGCCACAGACCAGCGCCACGAACACCAGCCAGCCGAAAGCCGGCAACAGGAAAACCGCCGCCAGCAGGCCGAACAGCAGGCACAGCGCGGTGATGACCCGCGTCTTAAGCATGACCGGATTCGGAAGGGCCAGACGGGCCGCCGACCTGCTCGCTGGTCCGCCCGAAGCGGCGCTCCCGCCCCTGGTACGAGGCGATGGCCTCGTCCAGTTCGGCCTCGCCGAATTCGGGCCACAGCTTGTCGGTGAAATACAGCTCCGCGTACGCGAGCTGCCAGAGCAGGAAATTGCTGATGCGCTTTTCGCCGCCGGTACGGATGAAGAGGTCCGGCTCGGGACTGAAACTGAGGGCCAGATGCGGCGCCAGATCGTCTTCCGAGAACCCGCTGCGGCGCTCCGGCTCCGTCGCGATCATCTTCTCGACGGCCTGCAGGATGTCCCACCGCCCGCCGTAATTGGCGCAGATCGTCAGGTTCATCTTGGTGTTGCCGGCGGTCAGGGCTTCGCCGTCGCGAATCAGATCGACCAGCGCCTTGTCGAAGCGCCCCAGGTCGCCGACGACGCGCAGGCGGATGTTGTTGCGGTGGATGCGGTCGATTTCGGCCTTCAGGGATTTCACGAACAACTGCATCAGAAAGGACACTTCGTCCTGCGGCCGACGCCAGTTTTCGGAACTGAACGCAAAGACGGTGAGATATTCGACGCCGCGGTCGAGACAGGTGCGGATGACCTCGCGCAGCGAATCGACGCCCTTCGCATGGCCGGCGACGCGCGGCATCAGACGCTTGCGCGCCCAACGTCCATTGCCGTCCATGATGATCGCGATGTGCCGAGGAACCGCCACTGCTTCGGGAACGCTCCGTGTGGAGCTCGTGAACGGCAATCGCACCATGTTATCTCCGCTTGAAAAGAACCGGGAAAGCAGAAGCCGACCGGGAGGTCAGATCTGCATCAGCTCTTGTTCTTTCTGTGCGAGCAGCTTGTCGATTTCGACGACGGCCTTGTCGGTGAGCTTCTGGACTTCATCCTGGGTCCGACGCTCGTCGTCCTCGGAGATGGTCTTTGCCTTCAGGGCATCCTTGAGCGTCGTGTTGGCATCGCGGCGCAGGTTGCGCACCGCAACCTTGGCGCCCTCGCCCTCGTGCTTGATGACCTTGATCATTTCCTTGCGACGCTCCTCGGTCAGCGGAGGCATCGGCACGCGGATGATCTCGCCCTGGGAGGCCGGATTGAGGCCCAGGTCGGAGTCGCGAATGGCCTTTTCGACCTTGGCGATCATCGGCTTTTCCCACGGCTGCACGCCGATCGTGCGCGCATCGATCAGGGTCACGTTGGCGACCTGATTGACCGGCACCGGGCTGCCGTAGTAATCGACCATCACGTGATCCAGAATCCCCGTATGCGCACGGCCGGTTCGCACCTTGGCGAGATCCAGCTTGAGCGCCTCGATGGACTTCTGCATCTTGGATTCGGTAGTTTTCTTGAGTTCCGGGATCATCGGCTCATCCTCAGCAATAGACCAGCGTACCCTCGTCCCCGCCCGTCACCACGCGCGCCAGCGCGCCGGGCTTGAACAGGCTGAAGACATTGATCGGCAGGCGCTGGTCGCGGCACAAAGCGAACGCGGTCGCATCCATCACGGCGAGATTCCGGCTGATCGCCTCGTCGAAGGAAATCCGCTGGAAGCGGGTCGCCGCCGGATCCTTCTTCGGATCGGCGGTATAGATACCGTCCACCTTCGTGGCTTTCAAAACGATGTCCGCACCGATTTCCGAACCGCGCAGCGCAGCCGCGGTGTCGGTCGTGAAGAACGGGTTGCCGGTGCCGGCACCGAAGATCACGACACGCCCTTCTTCGAGGTAACGGATCGCCTTGCCGCGGATGTAGGGTTCGACCACCTGGTCGATCCGCAGCGCGGACTGGACGCGGGCATTGACTCCTGCGGCGCGGAAGGCGTCCGCAAGAGCCATCGCGTTCATCACGGTGGCCAGCATTCCCATGTAGTCGGCAGTGGCGCGATCCATGCCGGACGCGGCCCCTGCCATTCCACGGAAGATGTTCCCGCCGCCAATCACGATTCCGATCTCGACGCCCAGACGGGTCACATCGACCACATCGCGGACGATGCCGGCAACAACCTCCTGGTTGATGCCATAGGCGTCGTCGCCCATCAGGGCCTCGCCCGAGAGCTTGAGGAGAATGCGTTTATAGGCAGGCTGGCTCATCGTGTGACTAACCTCTTACTTCTGGGCAGCCGCGGCGGCCTGAGCGGCCACTTCGGCGGCGAAGTCGGTCACCTTCTTCTCGATGCCTTCGCCAACGATGTACAGCGTGAAGCCGGCAACCGAAGCGCCCTTGGCCTTCAGCAGCTGGGCCACGGTCTGCTTGCCGTCCTCGGCCTTGACGAAGACCTGATCGAGCAGGGTGACATCCTTGAGGAACTTCTGCACGGTGCCTTCGGCGATCTTCTCGAGCATGGCTTCCGGCTTGCCGGCTTCGCGCGCCTTCTCGATGGCGATGCGGCGCTCGACGTCCAGCAGCTCGGCCGGCACGCCGGAGGCGTCGAGGGACTTCGGCTTGGACGCCGCGATGTGCATGGCAAGATCCTTGGCCAGCGCTTCATCGCCGCCAACCACGTCGATCAGCACGCCGATCTTGGAACCGCCGTGGATGTAGCTGGCAGCCGCGCCCTTCGCCTCGGTACGGACGAAGCGGCGGATCGACATGTTTTCGCCGATCTTGCCGACCAGCGCCTTGCGCACCTCTTCGACGGACTGGCCGTTGATCTCGAGGGCGGACAGCGCTTCCACGTCAGCCGGGTTCTTGGTGGCGACGAGTTCGGCGACGTTCTTGACCAGCGCCAGGAAGTCGTCGTTCTTGGCGACGAAGTCGGTTTCGCAGTTGACTTCAACCATCGCGCCGAGCTTGGCGTCGGCGGAGATATAGATGCCGACGATACCCTCGGCGGTCACGCGGGCGGCGGCCTTGGAGGCCTTGTTGCCCAGCTTGACGCGCAGAATTTCTTCGGCCTTGGCCATGTCGCCGACAGCTTCGGACAGCGCCTTCTTGCATTCCATCATGGGCGCGTCGGTTTTTTCGCGCAGCTCCTTGACCATGCTTGCGGTGATTTCCGCCATGCTTGCTCCTAGATAACTATTTGGATTTCATTCAGTCGAGGGGCGCCAGCGGCGCCCCTCGGGGATTCGATCAGGCCTGCTCTTCGGAGCCGTCCTCGACTTCGACGAACTCGTCGGAGCCGGCAGCCACGATTTCCTGGATCACGTGGTTCTTGCCTTCCAGCACGGAATCGGCAACGCCACGGGCGTACAGGCGGATGGCACGCGAGGAGTCGTCGTTACCGGGGATCACGAAATCGACGCCTTCGGGGGAGTGGTTGGTATCGACCACCGCCACGACCGGGATGCCCAGCTTATTGGCTTCGGTGATGGCGATCTTGTGGTAGCCGACGTCAATGACGAACAGCGCGTCCGGCAGGCCGCCGAGTTCCTTGATACCGCCGAGGCTCTTCTGCAGCTTCTCGAGCTCGCGGGAGGCCATCAGGGCTTCCTTCTTGGACAGGCGCTCGATCGAGCCGTCCTCGACCATGGCTTCCATGTCCTTCAGGCGCTTGATGGAAACCTTGACGGTCTTGAAGTTGGTGAGCATGCCGCCCAGCCAGCGCTCGTCGACATACGGCATGCCGGCGCGACGGGCTTCTTCAGCCACGATTTCGCGAGCCTGGCGCTTGGTGCCAACGAACAGGATGTTGCCGCGGTTGGCGGCCAGCTTGCGCACGAAATCCATCGCCTCGTTGTACTTGACGAGGGTCTTTTCCAGATTGACGATGTGGATCTTGTTGCGCTGACCGAAGATGAACGGCGCCATCTTCGGGTTCCAGAAACGGGTTTGATGGCCGAAGTGGACGCCCGCTTCGAGCATTTGACGCATGGTGACAGACATTGCTTGACTCCAGGTACTGAGGTTTGACCGCCGCCCGACCTGCCGGCCCCGCCATCGCGGAACCACGCTTAGCCGCAGACACCCTTCCGGACGCCCGCCGGACCCCAATGGGCCGGACGTGTGTATTTTGCCTGGCACCATTGCCAGACAAGCCATAGATTGTAGCAGTATCCCGCGATTCCCCTCAAGACCGCCATGCGCCCGCAATGCACGCCGCGGGGAGTCCGTGCATTGCCGGGCGCGGCCGCATGAGCTAGCCTAGGGGGTTCGAAAAAAACGGCAGATCAAGTCCCATGAGCATCACCATCAAAACGCCCGAAGAAATCGAGAAGATGCGCATTGCGGGCCGTCTTGGATCGGAAGTCCTCGACTACATCGCGCCCTTCGTCAAGGCCGGCGTGAGCACCGGCGAACTGGACCGGCTGTGCCACAACTACATGGTCGACGTGCAGGGCTGCATCCCCGCCCCGCTCGACTACGCGCCGCCGGGCTACGTACCCTACCCCAAGTCGATCTGCACCTCGGTCAATCACCAGGTCTGCCACGGCGTGCCCAACGACAAGGTGATCCTCAAGAAGGGCGACATCGTCAATCTCGACATCACCGTCATCAAGGATGGCTACCACGGCGACACCAGCCGCATGTTCATCGTCGGCGAAACCTCGATCCGCGCCAAGCGCCTGTGCCAGATCACCTACGAATGCATGTGGCTGGGCATCGCCCAGGTGCGGCCGGGCGGCCACCTGGGCGACATCGGCGCGGCGATCCAGAAGCACGCCGAGGGCAACGGCTTCTCGGTGGTGCGCGAGTTCTGCGGCCACGGCATCGGCGTCAATTTCCACGAAGAACCGCAGGTTCTGCACTACGGCAAGGCCGGCACCGGCATCGAGCTCAAGCCGGGGATGATCTTCACGATCGAGCCGATGATCAACGCCGGCAAGGCGGCGATCTCCGAGCTGCCCGACGGCTGGACGATCGTCACCCGCGACCGCAGCCTGTCGGCGCAGTGGGAACACATGGTGCTCGTCACCGAAACCGGCGTCGAAGTGCTCACGCTTTCGGCCGGCAGCGCGCCCCGCCCGGACATCGTCGCCCCGTTCGCCTCCCGCATCCAGCCCTGACCCCTGCCGAAGATGTCCGACACCGCGCCCGCCGTCATCGCCCCCGAGGCCACCCGTGAGCTCATCGCCCGCTACAAGGGCCGCCTGAAGAGTGGCGGCGAAGCCCTGCGCACGGCCTACGAAACCCGTCCGCTGACCGAGCCCATCCTCAAGGGCCGCTCCCAGCTCGTCGACGGCGTTCTCCTCGACATCTGGCAGGACTTCGGCCTGCCCGCCTCGGCAGCGCTGGTCGCGGTCGGCGGCTACGGGCGCGAGGAACTCTTCCCGTGCTCGGACGTGGATCTGCTGTTCCTCCTCGACGCGGCGCCCGACCACGATCTCGGCGAGCGCCTGACCCAAATGATCGGCCTGTTCTGGGACATCGGCCTCGACATCGGGCACAGCGTGCGCACCGTCGACGAATGCCTCGAAGAAGCCGCGTCCGACGTCACGGTGATGACCAACCTGCTCGAAGCCCGCCTCATCGGCGGCAACGAGCGGCTGTTCGGGCATTTCGCGACCCGCCTGCGCGGGCAGCTCAATGTCGGCCAGTTCTTCAAGGCCAAGCAGCTCGAACAGGAGCAGCGCTACACGCGCCACAACGACACCGCCTTCTCGCTCGAGCCCAACTGCAAGGAGAGCCCCGGCGGCCTGCGCGACCTGCAGCTCATCGGCTGGATCAGCCGCGCCGCGGGCCTCGGCACGCGCTGGCGCGATCTGGCCCACCACGGCCTGATCACCGACGACGAAGCCACCGAGCTGCGCGATCTCGAACGCTTCCTGCAGCACGTGCGCATCCGCCTGCACCACATGGCCAACCGGCGCGAGGATCGCCTGCTCTTCGACCACCAGGAAAAACTCGCCCGCCGGTTCGGCTTCGACGCCACCGACGCCCGCCGCGCCTCCGAAGTCTTCATGCAGGAGTACTACCGCACGGCCAAGAAGGTCAGCCAGCTCAACACGATCCTGATGCTGAACTTCGGCGTCGAGTTCTTCCCCAACCGCTACCCCGCCGCGATCAACATCAACGAGCGCTTCCAGTGCGTGCGCGAGCACCTCGACGTGCGCGACGAAGGCGTCTTCGACCGCCATCCGAGCGCCCTGCTCGAATGCTTCCTGCTGCTCCAGCAGCGTTCCGAACTGAAGGGCATGACCGCCCGCACGCTGCGCGCGCTGTGGCGCGGCCGCAAGCTGCTCAACGCCGGATTCCGCCACGACCCGGCCAACCGGGCCCTGTTCCTGCGCCTGCTCCAGCAGAAACGCGGCGTCGTGCATGAGTTCCGGCGCATGAACCAGTACGACATCCTGAGCTACTACCTGCCGGCCTGGCGCCGCATCGTCGGCCAGATGCAGCACGACCTGTTCCACGTCTACACCGTCGACCAGCACATCATGCAGGTGCTG
The DNA here is from genome assembly GCA_015657735.1 of Zoogloeaceae bacterium. Lineage (GTDB taxonomy): Bacteria > Pseudomonadota > Gammaproteobacteria > Burkholderiales > Rhodocyclaceae > Zoogloea. The sequence goes on along the minus strand of SSSX01000281.1, from coordinate 9,903 downwards.
CGCAACGTGCGCCGCTTCATGGTCGCCGAGCACGCCCACGAATACCCGCTCCTGACCCGCCTCGCCACCAGCTTCGAGAAGCCGTGGCTGATCTACATCGCGGCGCTGTTCCACGACATCGCCAAGGGCCGCGGCGGCGATCACTCGAAGCTCGGCATGAAGGACGCGCGCGAGTTCTGCACCGCCCACGGTCTCGACGACACCGACACGTCGCTCGTCGAGTGGCTGGTCGAACATCACCTGTCGATGTCCAACGTGGCCCAGAAGCAGGACTTGTCCGACCTCGACGTGATCCGCCGCTTCGGCGACGTGGTCAAGACCGAGCGCCGCCTGACCGCGCTCTACATCCTGACCCACGCCGACATCCGCGGCACCAGCCCGAAAGTATGGAACGGCTGGAAGGGCAAGCTCCTCGAAGACCTGTACTTCGCCACCCAGCGCCTGCTGCGCGGCGCCACGCCCCTGCAGGCCCTCGGCACCCCGATCCGCCAGGACGAGGCGCGCAACCTGCTGCGCTACTACGGCCTGCGTCCGGGCACCGAGGACACCCTGTGGGCGCAGCTCGACACGGTCTACTTCATGCGCCACGACGCCGAGGAAGTCGCCTGGCACACCCGCATGCTGTACTACCGCGCCGAATCCGCCGAGCCGGTCGTCAAGGCCCGCCCCAGCCAGGCCGGCGAAGGCCTGCAGGTGATGGTCTACATGCGCGACCAGAAAGACCTGTTCGTCCGCCTGTGCGGTTTCTTCGCGCGTCTCGGCTTCTCGATCGCCGACGCCAAGATCCACACCACCCGCCACGGCTACGCCCTCGACAGCTTCCTGCTCCTCGTCCCGGGCCAGGAATCGCACTACCGGGACGTGATCGCGCTGCTCGAGCACGATCTGGCCGAACGGCTGCACCAGCCCGGCGCCCCCGTCGACCAGCCCGCCAGCGGACGGCTGTCACGGGAAGTGAAGCACTTTCCGATCACCCCCGAGGTCAACATCCGCCCCGACGAGCGCGGCCAGCACTTCATCATGTCGGTGACCGCCGCCGACCGCCCCGGCCTGCTCTTCGACGTCGCCGAAACCCTCGCCCACCACGGCATCAACCTGCACACCGCCAAGATTGCAACCCTCGGTGAGCGCGTCGAGGACACCTTCCTGATCAGCGGCCCGGGCCTCGCCCAGGACGCGCAGATTCTCAGGATCGAAGCCGACCTGCTCGAAAAGCTGACGATCTAGTCGTCGGCGGCAACCGAACCGTCCGGAAACAGCACCTCGGTGTACCCGAAGCGGGAGAAATCCCGCACCCGCATCGGGTACAGAATGCCGTCCAGGTGGTCGCACTCGTGCTGCACCACGCGGGCGTGAAAGCCGCTGGCGACCCGCTCGACGGGCACTCCGGCCGCATCGAAACCGGCGTAGCGCAGCGACGTCCAGCGCGGCACCCAGCCGCGCAGCCCGGGCACCGACAGACAGCCCTCCCAGCCGCCTTCCTCGTCCGCCGACAGCGGCGTCAGCAGCGGATTGATCAGCACCGTATCGGGCACCGCGGCCGCATCCGGATAGCGCGCACTCGGCCCGCCGCCGAAGATCACCACCCGCAGATCGACGCCGATCTGCGGCGCGGCCAGCCCGGCGCCCGACAAATGCGCCATGGTGTCGCGCATGTCGGCGACGAGCGCCAGCAGCTCCGGCGTTCCGAAAGCCTCGACCGGCCGCGCGCGACGCAGCAGCCGGCGATCCCCCATGCGCAGCACCTCGCGGATCATCGCCGCCTCACGCCACGCAAAGGTGGTCGAGAACGTTGCGCACCCGCCCCATCGCCTCGCGCAGTACCGCATCGATGCTGTCGAAGCAGATTTGCACATTGCTGTCGCCACGCCCGGCCGCAAAATTGGCGACCACGTTGATGGCCGCGTACGGAATGCCCAGCTCCCGCGCCAGCGCCGCCTCGGGCATCCCGGTCATGCCGACCACATCGGCGCCGTCGCGCTCGAGCCGATTGATCTCGGCCGCCGTCTCGAGGCGCGGCCCCTGGGTGGCGGCATACACGCCACCATCGACGATAGACTGACCGGCCGCCGCCGCCGCCGCCAGAATGCGCTGCCGCACGCCGTCGTCGTAGGGACGGGTGAAGTCGATGTGCACTACCGGCTCGTCCGAATTCTCGTGGAAGGTGCTCTTGCGGCCCCAGGTGTAGTCGATGATCTGGTCCGGCACGACCAGTTCGCCGGGGCACAGCCCGGCCCGGATGCCGCCCACCGAGGCCACCGAGATGATCGCGTCGACCTTCGCCTCGCGCAGCGCCCACAGGTTGGCCTGGTAATTGACGCGGTGCGGCGGAATCGTGTGGCCGTAACCGTGGCGGGCCAGGAAAACCACCGGCTGTGCGCACAGGCGCCCGAAGGTCAGCGCGCCCGACGGCTCGCCGTACGGCGTGCGCACCACCTCGCGGCGGATCATGTTCAGGTTGGCCAGTTGGGTCAGACCGCTACCGCCAATAATCGCCAGCATGCCGTGGTGCTCCTCAAAAACGGTGTCGGGCGCGAATCTTAGCACGCAGCCCGGCGCCGGCCGCTGCGGCAGCGCGATGCTGCGACGCGCAAAATCGTGCTAAAATTTTGTGTTTACAAATACTTCGGCTTTCAACCCCATGTCCCGCTCAATCCGAAACATTGCCATCATCGCTCACGTCGACCACGGCAAGACCACCCTCGTCGACCAGCTCCTGCGCCAGTCCGGCACCTTCCGTGAAAACCAGCAGGTCAGCGAACGGGTGATGGACAGCAACGACCTCGAAAAAGAGCGCGGCATCACGATTCTCGCCAAGAACTGCGCCGTGCAGTACGGCGACACCCACATCAACATCATCGACACCCCGGGCCACGCCGACTTCGGCGGCGAGGTCGAGCGCGTGCTGTCGATGGTCGACGGCGTGCTGCTGCTGGTCGATGCGGTCGAAGGCCCGATGCCGCAGACCCGCTTCGTGACCCGCAAGGCGCTGGCCCTCGGCCTCAAGCCGATCGTCGTCATCAACAAGATCGACCGTCCCGGCTCCCGCCCGGACTGGGTCATCAACCACACCTTCGACCTCTTCGACAAGCTCGGCGCCACCGACGAGCAGCTCGACTTCCCGGTCGTCTACGCCTCGGCCCTCAACGGCTACGCGATGCTCGACGCCGACCAGCCGGGCACCGACATGACCCCGCTGTACGAAGCCATCCTCAAGCACGTGCCGCAGCCCGACGTGGATGCCGAAGCCCCGCTGCAGCTGCAGGTGTGCTCGCTCGACTACTCCACCTACATCGGCCAGCTCGGCATCGGCCGCATCAAGCGCGGCCGCATCAAGCCGAACCAGGAAGTCGTCGTCATGTACGGCGACGAGAACCGCGGCAAGGCCAGGATCAGCCAGATCCTCACCTTCAAGGGCCTCGAGCGCAGCCCCGCCGAGATGGCCGAAGCCGGCGACATCGTGCTGGTGTCGGGCATCGACCAGGTCAACATCGGCGTCACGCTGTGCGACCCCGACAACATCGAGCCGATGACCCCGATCGCCGTCGACGAGCCGACGCTGACGATGAACTTCATGGTCAACAGCTCGCCGCTGGCCGGCCGCGAAGGCAAGTTTGTCACCAGCCGCCAGATTCGCGAGCGTCTCGACAAGGAACTCCTCAAGAACGTCGCGCTGCGCGTCGACTACACCGGCGACTCCGACACCTTCCAGGTGTCCGGCCGCGGCGAACTGCACCTCACCATCCTCCTCGAAAACATGCGCCGTGAAGGCTACGAGCTGGCCGTCGGCCGTCCGCGCGTGGTGTTCAAGGACATCGACGGCGTCAAGTGCGAGCCCTACGAAATGCTCACCGTCGACGTCGAGGAAGGCCACCAGGGCGGCGTCATGGAAGAACTCGGCCGCCGCCGCGGCGAGATGCAGGACATGCAGCCGGACGGCAAGGGCCGCGTGCGCCTCGAAGACCGCATCCCGGCCCGTGGCCTGATCGGCTTCCAGGGCGAGTTCCTGACCCTCACCCGCGGCACCGGCCTCGCCAGCCACGTCTTCGACGATTACAGCCCGATGGCCGGCACGATGAGCGAGCGGCGCAACGGCGTGCTGATCTCCCAGGACGACGGCGAAGCGGTGGCCTACGCGCTGTGGAAGCTGCAGGACCGCGGCCGCATGTTCGTCAGCCCCGGCGACGCGCTGTACGAAGGCATGATCATCGGCATCCACACCCGCGACAACGACCTGGTGGTGAACCCGATCAAGGGCAAGCAGCTCACCAACGTCCGCGCCTCGGGCACCGACGAAGCCGTGCGCCTGATCCCGCCGATCGCGCTGACCCTCGAATCGGCGATCGAATTCATCGCCGACGACGAGATCGTCGAGATCACGCCGAAGAACATCCGCCTGCGCAAGCGCTTCCTGAAGGAACACGAGCGCAAGCGCGCCGCCCGCGAAGAGGCGTAATTGATCAGCGGCCGTGGCCTGCCCACGGCCCGCCGACAATGAAAAGCGCGGCCCGCGGGCCGCGCTTTTCATTGTCATCTCCCACTTCCGGCCTGCCGCTCAAATCTCCCGCGGCGCGAAGGCCTTCAGTTCGCCCGGCTTGCGCAGCATCTTGTCCACGTCCGCCAGGTGCATTTCCTCGGCGTGGATCATCTGCCGCGAGAATTCCTCCAGCGCCACCGACCGCCCTTCGACCAGCGCCAGCAGCTCGCGGTAAAGGACCAGCGCCTTGCCCTCGGCCTCCAGCGACTCGCGCAGGATCGCGCCGACGTCGTGCTGGTGGGAATCCAGCAGCTGCCCGATGCCGAGAGACGGATAGGCGCCGAGCGTCGTGATCCACTCGCCGGCCTGGCGGGCGTGCAGCAGGGATTCATCGGCCTGCGTATTGAGCCACGACACGATGGGAATACGGCCGAAACCGAACACCAGGAAGGAATAGTGCGTGTAGCGCACGACCCCGGCCAGTTCCATTTCGAGGATGCGGTTCAGGACGCCGACCACGGCTTCCTTGTCGAGCTCAGCCATCGTGCACTCTCCTTCGGGTTGGACCGGCTCTTGTGCGCAGACCTTCGCCGTATCGCGTTGCGGCCGGACTCCTCTCAATCTAGCCTACACCCGCGATTAATCAACACGTGGGCGGCGCCCGCGCCGCCGCGCGCTCAGCCCCGCGAGGCGAGGAAAGCCGCGAACTCCGTGCCGACCTCCGGATGCCGGAGGCCCAGCTCGACGGTCGCCTGCAGATAGCCGATCTTCGAACCGCAGTCGTAACGCACGCCCTTGAACTGGTAGGCCAGCACCGCCTCCTCCTTCAGCAGCGAGGCGATCGCATCGGTGAGCTGCAGCTCGCCGCCGGCGCCCGGCTTGAGCTGGCGCAGGTGCTCGAAGATGCGCCCGGTGAGGATGTAGCGCCCGATCACCGCCTGGGTGGACGGCGCCTCCTCGGGCTTCGGCTTTTCGACGATGCCGGTGACCCGCTGGATCTCGCCGCTGTCGCGCTCGGTGCTGACGATGCCGTACTGCTTGGTCTGCTCGCGCGACACATTCATGACGCCGAGCACCGAGCAGCGGTTGTAGTTGTAAACATCCACCATCTGGCGCATCACCGGCAAATCGCCCTGCCCGTCGAGCAGGTCGTCGGCGAGCAGCACCGCGAAGGGCTCGTCGCCGACCACCGGCGCCGCGCACAGCACCGCGTGGCCGAGGCCGAGGGCTTCCGGCTGGCGGATGTAGATGCAATTGACGTGGGACGGCACGGTGTCGCGGACGATCTTCAGCAGCTCGGCCTTGCCGCGCATCTCGAGTTCGGTCTCGAGTTCATAGGCCTTGTCGAAGTGATCCTCGATGGCGCGCTTCGAGCGGCCGGTGATGAAGACCAGATCGGTGACGCCTGCCGCGACGGCCTCTTCGACCGCGTACTGGATCAGCGGCTTGTCGACGATCGGCATCATCTCCTTCGGACTCGCCTTGGTGGCCGGCAGGAACCGGCTGCCGAGGCCCGCCACCGGAAAGACCGCCTTCGTAACTTTCTTCATCAATTATCCCCAAATAATTCAGTCTGACTATCGCGCGGCGGAGTATCCCCCGCGCCCAGCAAATCCCGCAAGCCGTCTTCGTCGAGGATGACGAGACCCAGTTGTTGCGCCTTGTCCAGCTTGCTGCCGGCGTCGCTGCCGGCCACCAGGTAATCCGTTTTCTTCGACACCGAGCCGGCGACCTTGCCGCCGGCCGCCTCGATCATCGCCGCCGCCTCGTCGCGCCGCAGGCTCGGCAGCGTGCCGGTCAGCACGAAGGTCTTGCCCGCCAGCCGGCCCTCGGCCGGACGCGCCGTGCCGGCGCTTTCGGGCCAGCGCAGCGCCTGCTGCAGCGCGGCGATCACCTCGCGGTTGTGCGCTTCGGCGAGGAATTCGACGATGCAGCGGGCCACCACCGGGCCGACATCCGGCACCTCCAGCAGCGCCGCCTCGTCGGCCGCCAGCAGCGCCGCCAGCGCGCCGAAGTGGCGCGCCAGATCCTTGGCCGTCGTCTCGCCGACGTTGCGGATGCCGAGCGCGAAGATGAAGCGCGCCAGCGTCGTCTCGCGGCTCTGCTCGATGGCGTGGACCAGATTGGCCGCCGACTTGTCGCCCATGCGCGCCAGCCCGGCCAGCACCTCGGCATTCACGCGGGCGCCGTCGAACAGGTCGGCCGGCGTCCTGACGATGCCGGCGCCGACCAGCTGATTGACGATCTGCTCGCCGAGTCCGTCGATATCGACCGCGCGGCGGCTGGCGAAATGCAGCAGCGCCTGCTTGCACTGGGCCGGGCAGAACAGCCCGCCGGTGCACCGCGCCACCGCCTCGTCCTCGCCGCGCACGACGTGCGAACCGCATTCCGGGCAGCGCCGGTCGATGGCGGCGAGCAGGTCGAAACGCGGCAGTTCGCCGGCGCGCCGCTCGACGATCGGCCCGACCACTTCCGGAATCACGTCGCCGGCCCGGCGCACGACGACCCAGTCGCCGATCCGCACGTCCTTGCGGTCGATCTCGCCCTGGTTGTGCAGCGTCGCGTTGGTCACCGTCACGCCGCCGACGAAAACCGGTTCGAGCCGCGCCACCGGCGTGATCGCGCCGGTCCGCCCGACCTGCACGTCGATGCCGAGCAGGCGCGTCGCCACCTCCTGGGCCGGGTATTTGTGCGCCACCGCCCAGCGTGGCTCGCGGGACACGAAGCCGAGTTCGAGCTGGCGGGCGATGGCGTCGACCTTGTACACCACGCCGTCGATGTCGAACGGCAGCTTGTCGCGCAGCGCCGCCATGTCGGCGTGGAAACGCGCCAGGCCTTCCGGCCCCTCGGTGCGCGTCCGGTGTGCGCACACCGGCAGGCCGAACGCCGCCAGCGCGTCGAGCACCCCGCTGTGGCTGTCGGGCAGCGTCCAGCCCCGCACCTCGCCGAGTCCGTAGGCGAAAAAGGACAGCGGGCGCTGGGCGGTGATCTTCGGGTCGAGCTGGCGCAGGCTGCCCGCCGCCGCGTTGCGCGGATTGACGAAAATCTTCTGGCCGGCGGCTTCCTGGGCCGCGTTGAGGCGCCCGAAGTCGTCCCGCCGCATGTAGATTTCGCCGCGCACCTCGAGCACCGGCGGCGCCTCGCCGGCGAGGCGCAGCGGAATCTGCCGCAGCGTGCGCACGTTGCGGGTCACATCCTCGCCGGTACTGCCGTCGCCGCGGGTGGCGGCCAGCACCAGCCGGCCCGACTCATAACGCAGACTGATTGCCAACCCATCAAACTTCAGTTCAGCCGTATACGTTACCGGCGGCGCCGATTCGTCCAGCCCCAGCGCCCGCCGCACGCGGGCATCGAAGGCGACGGCGCCCTGGTCGGTGGTGTCGGTCTCGGTGCGGATCGACAGCATCGGCACCGCGTGATGCACCGCCGCCAGCTCGGACGAAGGCTGGCCGCCGACGCGCTGGGTGGGCGAATCGGGAATGACGAGTTCGGGATGGGCGGCTTCGAGCGCCTGCAGTTCGCGGAACAGGCGGTCGTACTCGGCGTCCGGCACCGTCGGCGCGTCGAGTACGTAATAGGCGTGCTCGTGACGTTCGAGCTCGGCGCGCAGGGCCGCGACCCGCGCACCGGCATCCGGGCTGACAGCCATCCGGCGCCCCGCTCAGGAGAACAGGCGCAGCGCCAGCGACGAACCCGGCGCGATGCCCTGCTCGGCCATCTGCCCCTGGAACTGCTCGATCTGGGCGCGGATCAGGCCGACGGCCTTGTCGCCGAAGGGCAAACGGTTGTCATCGACGACGGCGCCGTTCAGCGCGTCGGCGAGCTGCTGGGCGAAGCCCATCATGCGTTCGAAGATCCGCACGCCGTCGGCGACCCGCGGCACGTCGAGGGTCAGCGTCACGCCCTGCGTGGACAGCGCGCGCATGTCCTCGGCGACGAACAGCGTCGGCTCGAGGTTGGACAGCACGAACTGGCTCACGCCGAGCTCGTCGCGGGCGTGGAAACAGCCGTCGCCGAGCAGTTCCAGCCCCGCCGCCTCGGCCAGGCCGCGCAGCTTGGTGCCGGCGAAAACCCCGTCGCGGGCGACGACATTGACGCCGATCTGGATGTCCACGCCGGCGCACAGCCGGTCGAGCTCGGCGGCGCGCTCCAGCGCATCGGCGCGCGCCGGCAGCGACGGGATCGCCATGAACAGGTCGCACATGCGTTGCAGGCCGCCGGCCAGACGGGCGAGGTCGGCGTCGCCGGCCGGGCCGCGGCGATCCACCAGCTGCAGCGCCGCGCAGACCCAGTGGTAGCTGCCGGCCTGGTTGGGCGTGAGCTCATCCCAGCGGTTGCTGGAATCCGAAAAGCCGAACCAGCGCAGCGGCTTGGCGATGCCGTCGAGGTGCTGGCCGGCGGCCTGCAGCAGACGGCCGGCGACCACCGGCTCGATGGCCTCGATGCGCACCACCCAGTCGGCCCGCTCGTCCACCTCGGGCGGCAGCAGCGGCGGCACGCGGCGGGCGCTGGCGTCCTTGAGTTCCTGGGCGCTCGGCTGGGCGCGGACCGGCGCCTCGCCGCCGATGACCGGCTCGAGACGATCGACGCCGGCGCCCCGCGCCGACGGCTCGCCGCCGATGGGCTCGACGCTGGCAAGCGCATCCATCTGCTTGCGGTGCTTGCGCTCCTGCCACTTGTTGAACGCAAAGATGCCGACCACGACCACCCCGCCGGCACCGATCAAACCCACCTGCAATTCACTGATTGCCATCGAATTCCCTTGTTTCCCCGCGTCAGGCCGGAACCGCTTCGGCCAGCCGCAACGCTTCTTCAATATCCACTTCCACCACCCGCGACACACCCTGCTCCTGCATCGTGACACCCACCAGCTGCTGCGCGATCTCCATCGTGATCTTGCTGTGGCTGATGAACACGAACTGGGTCTGCGCCGACATGCGCCTGACCATCTGGCAGTAGCGCTCGGTGTTCGAATCGTCGAGCGGCGCGTCCACCTCATCCAGCATGCAGAACGGCGCCGGGTTGAGCTGGAACATCGAGAACACCAGCGCAATCGCCGTCAGCGCCTTCTCGCCGCCCGACAGCAGCTGGATGGAACTGTTCTTCTTGCCCGGCGGCTGGGCGACGATCGAGATGCCCGCATCGAGAATCTCGTCGCCGGTCAGCACCAGCCGCGCTTCGCCACCGCCGAACAGCATCGGAAAGAGGCTGCCGAAATGACGATTAACCGTATTGTACGTCTCCTGAAGCTGCTCCCGCGTTTCCCGATCGATGCGCCGGATCGCGTCTTCCAGCGTTTCGATGGCGCCCAGCAGATCTTCGGTCTGCACGTCGAGGTAGTGCTTGCGCTCCGACGCGGCTTTGAGCTCGTCGAGCGCCGCCAGATTGACCGGCCCCAGTTCGGCGATCTCGCGGCCGAGCCGGGC
>SSSX01000280.1 GCA_015657735.1 Zoogloeaceae bacterium | reverse complement strand
TGACCTGCCCCGATTCTCCGGACCACGAATTACTTGAGACAGATGGCCTCGTGGTCGTTGCCTGACTGTATCTGAAGGTACTGTGCCGGGGTCAGGTAGCCCAGCGCGGAATGCGGTCGTACCTCGTTGTAATGCTGGCGCCACTGCTCGATGACGACGCGCGCCTCCAAGCGGTTGCGGAAGTACTCCATGGACAGACACTCGTCACGGAACTTGCCGTTGAAGCTCTCGTCGGTGCCGTTCTGCCATGGCTTGCCTGGCTGCGAGAGCGCCATCTGCAAGCCCGCATCGCTCGCCCACTGGAGCAGTCGCGTCGAGACGAACTCCGGACCATTGTCCGAGCGCAATGCCTTCGGCGCGCCTCGCTCGCTGATCAGGCGGCTCAACACCTCGATGACGCGCTCCGAACGGATGCTGCCCGCCACATCGATCGCCAGCGCCTCTCGGGTGTGCTCATCGATCACCGTCAGGCATTTGAGCGGCTGGCCGTTGGCGCAGGTGTCGAACACAAAGTCGTAAGCCCAGATCCCGTTGGCCTCCGAGGCTCGCTGCACCTGATCGCGCTGACTGGCCACGCGACGACGCGGTCGCTTGCGCGGCACCTGCAAGCCCGCTTTGTGCCACAGCCGCCAGGTGCGGCCGATGCTCAGGCGGTGGCCAGCGCGATGAAGAAAGATGCGGATGCGTCGGTAGCCGTAGCGCGGGTACTGCGCTGCCAGGCGCCGCATTTCCCCAATCAGCGGACGATCACGCGCATCGAGCCGCGATACATAGCCCAGCGCCGAGCGCGATACGCTCATCAATCCACACGCCCGACGCTGCGAAACGCCTCGCTTCACCGCGTAAAGCACCTGCGTTCGGCGCACGCAGGTGCTCACCATTTTTTTGCCGCGATCTCCTTCATCACGTCGATCTCCAGGTCCCGCTCGGCCAGCATCTTCTTGAGCCGCGCATTCTCGGCCTCCAGCTGCCGCAGCCGCTTGACCTCATCCGAGTTCATGGCGCCGAAACGCTTGCGCCACGTGTAGATCGTCTGCTCGCTCACCCCGTGCTTCTTTGAAACCTCCGCGATCGGCGAGCGGTCGGCCTCCCGCAGGATCTTGACCATCTGTTCTTCTGTAAAACGGCTCTTGCGCATGACTTCCTCTTCTTCCTGGAAGCCATCCTCTCAAGTTTCAGCTGGTCCGAAAAGTCCGGAGCAGGTCACCCAACGCTCTTTGCCTTGCGACGCGCGCGTTGTTCCAGGGCCTTAACTGCACGTTGTTGCTGATTCGACATCATGGTGAACTCCATTTCCGTTGATTGAGAAATGAAGAGCGGACTGGAAGCGTCCAGGGTGTCCATCCCTGCTTCACACCGGAAAATGGGGAATTGCCCCACCGGTGGTGACTCACCTTGCCACAATCAACGCCGGCGAACCGACGTAGCCCAGACGTTAGGCCAAGGATACGCCGCAAGCTCATAGCACTCAACATTCGGAAAATCAGCGTTTGAAGCCTCAAGACAGCGACCGATCTGGAAACACGACCTCAATCACCAAATGGTTGACAGATCACTTATAATTAGTGCGTTGTCAACTTGGGGAATGGCTATGATTCATGATCGCATCAGGCGAGCGCGTGTGCTCAAGGGTTACACCCTGGAAGCCCTTGCCCAGCGCATCGGCGATATCACCAAGCAGGCCCTCAGCAAGTTTGAAAGCGGCCAGACCGCGCCCAATTCGACCCGGTTGTTGCAGCTCTCCAAAGCGCTGGAACTGAGCCCGGAGTATTTTTTCCGGGTAGATGTAGTCGAGTTGGCCCCGCTTGAATTCCGTAAGCTCGCCAAGATGCCGAAGTATCGGCAAGAGCAAGTGACCGAGCGTATCCGGGAGCACCTGGAGCGCTATATCGCCCTGGAGAACTGCTTCGAGCACGCCGATATCGACACTCCGCTCACCCCGTCGGGAATGCTCGCCGTGTCTTCGTTTGACGAAGCCGAAGCGGCGGCTAATCAGCTTCGCGACCATTGGCAAATTGGCGAAGACGCTATTGCCAATTTGACCGAGTTGCTGGAAGAGCGCGGGATCAAAGTTGCTCTGCTGCATGGCCCGGACGACTTTGACGGGGCTTGCGCTGCCACTCAGGATGGCCAGCACGTTTTGATCGCCTTGAATGCCGAACGCCCTGGCGAACGTATGCGCTTTACTGCTGCACACGAACTGGGGCACTGGGTCATGAAGTTCCCAGACGACATGAGCGAAAAGGAGATCGAAACCTGCTGCCACCGCTTTGCCGGCGCTTTCCTGTATCCGTCCTCTTGTGTAACTGCCGACTTCGGCGGGCACCCGCGCTCACGGGTCCACCCGCGCGAACTTCTGATTGCCAAGCAGCATTACGGCCTGTCGATGGCCGCTATATTGCGTCGACTGAAAGATCTGTCCTTGTTGAGCGAGTCTGGCTTTAAGTACAGCTCGATTCAGTTCAGCAAGAATGGCTGGCGAAAAGAAGAGCCGGAAGCCCTCCGCCCTGAAACTCCCCGACGCTTCGAGTCGCTGGTGTTCTGGGGGCTGGCCGAAGATCTTTTCAGCAAGTCCAGGGCGGCTGAATTTCTACAGCAACCGCTAAGTGCTCTCGATCCGAGCCTGACTGGTCCGCTGGGGATTCAATGACCAAGGTCTACATCAGCGACACAAACATCTGGATCGATTTTCGCAACGCGGACCTGCTGGCGGAGCTGTTCCAGCTCCCGCTGACATTGTGCTCGACTGACTTTGTGATGAACGAGTTGACCGATTTGCCGCAGGATTCGCTTGTGGAACAGGGGCTGCAAGTCGAAACGCTGAATGAGGGCGCCGTCGCCCAACTTTTCACGTTGATGGGCGCACATCGGAATAGCTCGCTGGCCGATGTGTCCTGCTACTACTTGGCTCAACAAACCGGCCACCCATTGCTTACGGGCGATGGCAAGCTACGCAAACAAGCGACCAAGGATGGTATTCAGGTATTCGGCGTACTCTGGCTACTGGACCAGCTTGTCGCTCACACCATTGTTGCTCCGGTTCGCGCAGCCGAAGCATTACGAGCAATGCTTGAACATGGCGCCCGCTTACCTCCAACAGAATGCCATCAACGTCTGCAACTCTGGGTGTAGGGTAATGCTACCCATGGGGGTATAACAAAGAAGTTACTCGGCCAGGACTTCCCCAAAAACGCCGCTCGCACAGGCGGTTTCCATCGTTTACGGGGTGCTATCCGGGAGAAAAATCAGCGTAGAAATTTCGTTTTTACCGCGAACGATTTCCCCAATGCCCGCCTCCCTCGCTAGACATTGCCTTATCTGCGTGCACGGCTAAGCCCCTGCCAGGTAGGTAACGAATTTCCTGCTCCCTCTGTCTTTTTCATCGCCTGACGAATGCCGCGTGAAGCCTTGGCAAGCAAATCATGCAATTGATTGTCACCCTGATCATCGTTGCAGTAGATATCGGGCAGAGGGCAGCTAACTGCGTAGTCGATTGGCAACCACAGATCGTGGCGGGTCCTAAAACGTCGCCCCTGAAGGTTGATCTCCACCACTTGGGACTGATCAATCATTGAAAAACCCGATGGCAGCTTCAGGCTTGGTAACTTACTCGCACCATCTCGCCAATTTTTCATGAAAAAGCTGCGTAATTCATCGCCCCAATCACTTTTAGCGGTCGAAATCGGTAACGCCAGATAGCGTGCTGTGTCCAAAGAGACTGCCTTAATCCTTTTCGAGGCCATCGCCACCAATTTCTGGGCGATAAACAATACATCCGCCGCGTTTACTGCATGTCGAATGATGTGGTGAACCAGGGTTTCACTTCTACGCTCGAACCCGATGATCAGCGTCCCAATCCGGTTTTCCTTATCTCCCGAGTCGCAAATGATCGGTGCAATGGCGATACAACAGACCATGGCGTCGGCCTCTTCCATCGCCGCAATCCGCATACGGCGGTTTTGGCACTCTTCAGAAGAATGCATCCTGGATAACCAATGGCTAATTATTTCCGGAGTTGGCGGATAACGGCGATCAACCTGGGTCGGGTCTGCAGGATAGGTCACTAGTGCCGCCCGAGCCCAGACGAGAAGCCGTTCTGGCGGTAGATGCGACATATCCATGAAGGCCAAAAACGGATCGCGCCAAATGGGATTCAGAACGCGATCCGCATCTGCTTCAAGATCGAGATTGTCGATGTCAGGGGTTGGGCTGGGTAGCACAGTTCAATTGCCGCTCAAGTAGCTGTCAAACTTTTTGGCAAGTTTGGCAGTTTCCCAATCGAAGATACAGCGTCTATATCGTGACGTCCGTCCCTCGAATCTCTCGGGGTGATGGTACAGCGGAACTTGATCCGCACAAGGAGAATGGCCATGGCCATTTGTATCCTCCGATTCCCGAACGGCTCTGGATGCCGCACTTGGGTTATCGCAAATGTCACCACCGATGACAACGGGGTGGGTTGTTATGACAGCAACGGCAACCTGCTGGGCCGAGTGGATACCACTGACCAGCTTGCTCAGCAATTGGTTGCGGAAGAAATCATGAATTGCCTCGACGCCGGCAAAGGCTTCAAGCAGCCCGACTGGGACAAGCTGATCCGCAGCGTCACCGCGTAAGCGATGACATCTGCCCCCGATGTCCGCCCGGGCATCGGGGTCTTTAACCTCCCGGAGATCATCTTGGAATTCATTCGCACCGAATCCCAAACCGACAAGCCTTTCGCGATCGACTATTGCTTGATCGTCGGCGAAGGCAGCCACCCCAGAGCGCTTGATCGTCTCAGCGACGAAGACGCGCTCGACGTTTTGGCCAAGAATCACATGGCCGAGGCCATGGCACTGATTAGTCGTACCGATCCCGGCCATCCGCTGCTCGGCACAGGCGACACGTTTTACGTCGGCTATGACGCCGAGTGGACCGCGATCACGGACAGCGTTCTCGGCGTTGAGTCCTACCAGTTTTACGCCAGCGGCATCGGGGGTGACCTGGCAGTCATCTTCTACCCGAATTCGCCCACCATTGAGGACCGTTTGACCCTCGCCGAGATGCTCGCCGAGGTCCTGCGCCTGGCTCGCGAAACCGGCTGACCGACCCCAAAGCCGTCCGCGAGCTATTACGGATGCGTCTTGCCGACCTCCCGCATGAGGTCTTCGTCGTGATGCTGCTCGATGCCCAGAACCAGCTGATCGAGTGTGTCGAGCTGTTTCGCGGGACGCTGACCCAGACGGCAGTCTATCCCCGGGAGGTGGTCAAGCTGGCCCTATCCTGGAACGCCGCCGCCGTCATCTTCGCCCATAACCACCCCTCTGGTGTCGCCGAGCCCAGCCAAGCCGATGAAGGTCTGACCAAGGCCCTGAAGCAGGCCCTGGCCCTGGTCGACGTTCGCGTCCCGCGTACTCAAGGTGCCGTTGAGCATTCGCGCCAATAGCTCACGCGCTGCTGTCAGCGGGCGGAGCGAAACGCAGGTTTCCGCATCCTCCAGCGGAAAATGCGCCTGAAGCAGGCGGAAGACCTCCATCAGGGGTCGGTTGGCAATACGCGCGGCGGATTCTTCGCCAAGGATGATGCGCAGTAACTCGGCATCGGGGAGTTGTTGAATGGCGGACACAAAGGTCATCGAAAAAGTTCTCCTGTAGAAGTTGGGGCTGAGATGTACAAATCCCTTGCCCGGGGCATTGGCATGCCACGTGGCGGACAAGGATTTCTGGATAGGTCTGGAGATCGGTAGCGGGACGTGCCGGCAAGCACAGGCCGCTACCAGCCTCTGGTCCATGTCCGGTTTTACTGGCGGTGGTTAGGGCCTATTGCCGCCGGCATCGCGCTGTTCCAGATAACGCAGCGTGTCTTCCCAGGCGGCCGCCTCGGCTTCAGTTTGCGATATGCATCCGTCGTAATGCCGGATGCCTGCGCGTTCTTGGAAAAATTCTTGAGCAGCGTCATCGAGGGCATCTACCTTTATGGCGAGGTCGGGATCGAGAGGTGGCGTGTATTTCGGCGCATTCATCGCTCAATACTCGCTGGGCAGGAGGAGGGTCGTCACCGACCGATCCCACTCGGTGATGACCCAGATTCGCGTATCGCCACCCAGCGGGTAGCTCGATAGCAGCCGTCCGTCCGATTTCAGGGCCTCATCGTTCAATTGGGCGTCTTCGGCGGGTAAAACGCCCCAATCGTTGCCGCTTAGATGGCGGGCCAGCAAGGTCAGCGGCTGGCACTGGTGTTCCTCCATGGCGGCGAGCGCACCCGGCGTCGCCACGATCTGTCCGGGACTGAACTTCGGGCTAGACAGCACCTTGGCGATGTCGCTGTCGGCGGTGGTGGTTTGGATTTGGTACATGCGTGTATCTCCAAAAGAAAAGGCCAACCGCCGCTGGGCAGTTGGCCTTGAGGATTTGTGATGGGTGATCGGGCTTCAAGCACCCGGAGCATAGGAATCGCCGTTGATGGGCGGTACGGCCTCGCCGTACTCCAGGCAGAAGCGCAACAACTCGGGATCGATGCCCTCGACGTCCGGGATGACGGTGCTGACGCCGAAATCCCCCCCCATGCAATGGACCATTTCCCAGCCGTGGCCGGGATGGGCATCCAGCACTTCGAAGCAGGGTGAGAACTCTGGATCGCCGTACTGGGCGTCGTTCAGTACACCCGAGGTGATCCAGACCCCGCCGGCCTTTTCCAGGTCGGCGATACTGTCGCCGGGCTCGGCCAGAACGAACATGCCCAGATCGTCGTAGCTGTAGCCTTCGATGGTGATTTCCTGAAAGCGCTGCGCGATCAGGCCCCGGATATATGCATCCTCGACCTGCCCGAGTTGGGAAGGGTCACGCAGGATCAGCATTGCCGTCACCCTCCGTGCTGGCCGGCGCGGCTACCTCTTTCTTGCCTTTGCCGGCCTTCTTCTCCTTCTTCTCGCTGGCCTTGCTGCTGGCCGGTTCAGGCTTCGCCGGCTTTTCCGCATCCGGGCTGACGAATACTTCGTCGGATTGGGTCTCCAGCATCTTGGCTTTCCAGACCGCCCAGTCGTCGCCGATGACGTGTTGCTGGGGTGATTCCGGCGCCGGTTTCAGTAAGCCTTGATCACGAAGACATGCCGAAATGAAGCCGCCGTTATTGACCGAGCGTGATGCCTTAAACGCCTTGAGGAAGCGCTTGGCCGGAATGGTCTGCTTGAGGTCAGCGCCGTTGAGGCAAGCCTCGATGTTGGCGATCGGGATGATCTCCCGGCCGAAGTAGCCGCTGCCGCCTTGGTTTTCCAGCAGGGTCAGGAAAACTTCCGTCGATGCCTCGTCCTTGAGGATGGCGTAGACGATCCCGCCCTGTGCATTCAAGCTGGTCTTGGGCGCGGTCAGCGTGGCGAGATGGAAATAAATGGGAGTGTCACTCATGGTTTGCATCCTTTCGGTGGCCCAGAAACAGAAAAGCCCGTGATCGCTGAGGATCACGGGCTTCTGGATGGGCTGGGGTAGGCAGGTTAACGATCGATCTCGATACGAAGTTCGATTTCAATATGGTCGGGCCAGAGGGCGTCGACGACGACGGGAAGCGGGTTATTAAACATTTCGGACCTCATTAGGAAGAGATGGATGTCGCCGGCCTGGAGCCTGCGATGGAGGAATGCTCCTAAGGAGATGATATGGATATGACATCACCAGCCATGACGCCCCGTCAGGCCGCGCGCCTGACGGGCTTCCCGTTATTTTGAGGTCAGTGTTGATCCGGCCGCAGACAATGAATGTCATCCGGGTGGATGCCGAAGCAAGGGGTGACTTTGTTGTAGTCGATGGACAGCGAGAGCGGATCACCGGCCGGCAACTGCTTAGCCTGAGTCAACGCCTTGCGGAGGCGATCGAAGATCTCGTCGGCGATCCGCTCCCGGGTTGATGCTGTGGCACGTTCGATCGCCATCATCTTGTACACCTCGACCACCTGCCTGGCGTAATCGGGGTCCAGCGCAATCTCGGTGGCAAGGTCGTCCAGCGGGAGGGCCGTCATGTCCGTTGCCAGACCCAAAGCCCAAACGGACCAGCCTAGCGAGTCCCTGCAAGTGTCGATGGCCTCGTCGGAAAGGCCTTGGTCGGGGGTGGGTACTGCTTCGGTATCAATCATCTTTAAATCCTCGGTGAGCGGGTGTGTATCAACACACTGTTTGCGGCAATTGATGTTTTTGGCCGGTCTTTGCCAAAACAAACTGGTAGATACCGGTTTTGTAACCACGGAGGACCCCATGACCACCAACACCCTGCAACCCACTTCCTGGCTCGCCAAGCGGCTGGGCTTATCGGCATCCACCATCGAACGCCTGCGCGCCCGGGGAGAAGGCCAGTTGCCGCCGCATCTGGTAATCGGCCGGCACACGATCCGCTATGACGAAGCTGTTGTTGAGGACTGGCTGACTGAACGTCAGCATGGGCAGGCAACTGCGCCTGCAAGCAGCCCGCCAAGTGCCACCACTTCGGCGGGTAAAACGCTTTTTCGCAAGCGCTTGTCCAGCGCTCCGGCTACTGCAAAAGAATGATCAGGTTACTGCACCAGAAACCCGCTTTCCCCCTTTGGGGGAAGGCGGGTTTCTTATGGACGATTGGTCGGGCCGGCTGGATATCGGCCATAGCAGCCATTCGGCGGAACAGAAGCCAATGCCAGCTTTACACAAAATTCCGGACACACCCCGATCTGGATATTTCTCGGCACCAGCAGGCAGGATCTTGAGCCGGGTTGTAGGGAATCCATTACTGAATGCCATTTCGGTTATGCTGGCGTGCACGATTAACTTTTCATGCGCGATTTAGCCAGTGGGCGAACACGAACAGGTCTCGACGAATAGCGATGCTGCCACTTTGGAGGTGGCGCAGCGTGAAATTCAAAGAAAATTGGGCCGGAACCTACTGCGCTTGCAGCAAGTAGAGCAGATGCTGAAAGCCTTCTGGGTAGACCACGAATTTTCTGGTGAAAGCGCCGAGTTACTCACCATTCAGCACGACCGCAAAACCGAGGTTGCAGATAAGACCCTGGGAGCAGTGGCTAAGAAGCTGGTCGGCTCTTTCTTGACCAACGGTGACACCGAAAATCCAACCGGCGATTCTCCTGAGATCAAGGATCCCAACAAGATTCACTTTGGCTTCAAATCGTCTTTGAGCTTCAGTGCTGAGGATTTTGAACGAGAGAAGGCGACGCTTGAAGCCCTGATCACGGTGCGTAACGAGCTCGTTCACCATTTCCTGGAGAACTTTGATCTGAGAACCCTTCAAGGCTGCGCAACGGCCGACCAACATTTGGAGGCGTGCCTGGTTCAGGTCAATCTATACACCGAGAAATTGAGAGGATGGGCCGATGCGACCCTCAAAGGGAGGGAGTTGATGGCATCGTTTCTTGGTAGTGAAGCAGGACGAGACTTGATCGTTTTCGGGATCATGCCCGGAGGCGAGATTCACTGGGAAGCCACTCCTATTGTGGCGCAGTTGAAGGCGGCAGAAGAAGCACTATCGTGCAAGGGTTGGACGTCCCTGAATGCTGCGATTGCCAAAATCAAGGGCAAGCACCCGGAACTGACACCTCGAAAATATGGCTGCAGCCGGTGGCGCCATTTGCTGCATGAAACTGGGTTGTTCAATACCCAGATTCAGAAAAGTGCTTCAGGGGCCGTCGACGACGTGTTCTTCCAAAGCCGAGTTGAGCGCGGCTGAATCGCTAGCGTTTAGCCAGGTAGCAACCTCCCTCGAATAGTGCAGCCGACCCTGCGACCATCGCCGCGGGAACGATGACCATTGGGGACATCAGGCCCGCACTGACGGTGCCGATGGTTCCGGCGGTCCCACCCATGATTCCTACGGTACCGGCCGCAGATGCGCCGCCAGCTGTGGAAGCCAACATAGCTGCACCGGAGGCGGCGTGGGTGAGGGTATAGAAACCTGCCGCCTTCATGCTTAACCCCACGGCTGCAAGTGAAGCTGAGCCGGTAGAGATGACCCCCGTGGTGCCAGCGCCAATTAGGCGACTCGGTTTGTACGCGCAGATGTCGGCAATGGCGGGACCAGAAAGCGCAGCGGCCAAACCGGCTAGGATGATTAGACGTTTCATCACTTACCCCTTCACTGTGTTTGCGTTCAAACGATTTTTCGATTTGCGGCTTAGTGCTTGGTAGCAGCATATTTTTTGTAGCCAGCTACGGCCAAGCCACCGGCTGCCAAAAGGCCACCACCGATCGCGACGGGGACTGCCCAGGCCGGAGCCGTGCCGATCCCGAACACCGCCAATGCTGGGCCTGCCCAGCCGCCTATTGCTGCGCCCAGTGCCGAGCCAGCGGTAGCAAAGGGAACCGTGGCCGCAATCGCGGTACCACCAGAGGCCAGACCAATAGAGGCTCCAATGCTGCCACCGGCTACGCCGCCAACGACACCACCAATTGAGGCGCCCGCTGCACTGATCGCAGCGGTTGCGGATGATGACGCGGCAATAAGACCTGCAGCTGAAGCTGCTGAGCCACCAACAACAGCGGTACCCAGTGTGGCGTTTTCAAGATTGATTTGGCTTTTCATTTTTCGCTCCCCTGATGAATTTGCGATGAAGTCATCGTAGGCCTGAGTGATAACAAATTAAATCGAACAATTACTGATTAATGGTCCCTTATTTTCGAAATATTGGCATGGCCGTTGAGCGTCGAAGGTCGCGACTCTTGCTCTCAGAGATCACCATAATTCCGGCCTACTGCCGCTTCGCAGCGATTGGAAAGCCAGGAGCCCAGGTCGGTGCCGTCGAGATGGCATCGACAACGTATTCGTCAGGC
>SSSX01000279.1 GCA_015657735.1 Zoogloeaceae bacterium | reverse complement strand
GGGTCGGACGGTGGCTCGTAGCCTTCGATGACGACCGGCGTGCCGAGATCGGCAGCGGTGGCTTCGACCGCCGCGACCAGTTCGAGATAGTTCTCGAGGCGCGACAGCGGCGGCATGAAGATGTGCAGCGTGCCGTTGCGCCGCTCGGCGCACAGCGCGGTGCGGACGACCCAGTCGGCGGATTCGAAGGGCTGCGGGCGGCGCTCGTTGGCGGCGCTGCGGCTGGCCGCGCGGGCGGCGTTGAGGGCCGCCAGCCCGTAGGCTTCGGCGGCGCTGCCAAAGCCGGCTTGGTCGTCGCCGAGGGCGTTCAGCAGCGCCGTCTGGCCGCCGGGCAACTGGCGGCGGATGGCCTGGTAGGCCGGCAGCGGGGCGAACTTCTGGTGCGCGTCGGGCGGGTTGACGTAAGGGTAGTCGCCCTTCGCCACCCACGGCTGGGAATCCAGCGGCAGGCGGTAGCCGACCGGCGAATCGCCGGGGATCAGATAGCAGCGTTCGTCGCGCAGGAACCACGGGCCGGTCTGCCAGGCGCCGGTACTGGCGTCGATCGACACCGGCAGCACGTAGCCGACCGGATTGGGCAGGCCGTGTTCATAGACGCGGCGGATGCGGTCGCGCTCGAGCGGGTCGTCGAGGCGGGCGTCGAAGGGGTCGACGTTGCCCGGCAGGCGGCGTTCGCGCCACAGGTAGTAGAACGCATCCTCGTAGGCCGGAAAGACGCGGCGACGGTCGAGGGCGAGACGCCCGGCGACGCCGGCGAGGAAGGTGTGGGCCTGGTCGACCTTGACGTCGCCAGGGGTGGCGGAGTTGCCGATGAGCTCGGGGTTGGTCCAGATCGGCTCGCCGTCCTTGCGCCAGAAGCAGGTCAGCGACCAGCGCGGCAGCTGTTCGCCGGGATACCACTTGCCCTGCCCGAAATGGGCAAGACCGTGGGGACCGTATTTGTCGCGCAGGCGGTGGTAGAGGTCTTCGGCGCGGACGCGCTTGGTCGGACCCATCGCCTCGGTGTTCCACTCGGCGCCGTCGGGGTCGTCGATCGACACGAAGGTCGGCTCGCCGCCCATCGTCAGGCGCATGTCGCGGGCTTCGAGGTCGACGTCGATGAGGTGGCCGAGGGCTTCGATCTCGGCCCATTGTTCCTCGGTGTAGGGCTTGGTGACCCGCGGCGCTTCCTTCACGCGGGTGACTTTCATGTGGTGCTCGAACTCGCACTCGCATTCGTCGATGAGGCCGGACACCGGCGCCGCCGACGACGGATCGGGCGAGGCGGCGAGCGGGATGTGACCCTCGCCGGCGAACAGGCCGGAGGTGGGGTCGAGGCCGACCCAGCCGGCGCCCGGCAGGTAAACCTCGGTCCACGCGTGCAGGTCGGTGAAATCGACCTCGGTGCCGGACGGGCCGTCGAGCGATTTGACGTCGGCCTTCAGCTGGATCAGGTAGCCCGACACGAAGCGCGCGGCGAGGCCGAGGTGACGCAGCAGCTGGACCAGCAGCCAGGCCGAGTCGCGGCACGAGCCGCGGCGCGTGGCGAGCGTCTCTTCCGGCGTCTGCACGCCCGGCTCCATGCGGATCACGTAGCCGATGTGCTGCTGCAGGTCGGCGTTGATCTTGACCAGGAAATCCACGCAGCGCAGCGGGTCGCGCGGGATGGTGGCGAGGTAGTCGGCGAACAGCGGCGTCGCCTCCTCCTTGAGCAGGAAGGGCGCGAGTTCGTGGGCGAGGGTCTTGTCGTACTTGAACGGGAAGTTCTCGGCTTCGGGCTCGAGGAAGAAGTCGAAGGGGTTGATGACCGACATTTCGGCCACCAGATCGACCTCGACGCTGAACTCGGTGACCTTCTCCGGGAAGACCAGCCGCGCCAGGTAGTTGGATTGCGGATCCTGCTGCCAGTTGATGAAGTGCGGCTTGGGCAGCACGCGCAGCGAATAGGACAGGATGCGGGTGCGGCTGTGGGGCGCCGGACGCAGACGCACGACCTGCGGGCCGACATTGATCGGGCGGTCGTACTTGTAGGAGGTCAGATGGTTGAGGGCGACGTGGATGGTCACGGGAGACTCCGTTTCGAGACAGCGGGTTTCAGGCTTGCCTCAGGGCAAAGCAAACTTCACGCCAGCCATCCTGATCCGGGCAGGTTGCAGTGAAATGACACGGGGAAACCCCCGCAGCGGATGAGCCGTGCCACACGAACGCACCATGCACCGGACGAGGGACGCCGCGATGCACCAAAACGGGGCGCTTCACGGCGTGGCGCGCACCTCCGGACGGGCCGCGGCGGCCAGCGCGTCGACCTTGTCGGCCAGCACCGTCTCGTCCATGTCCTTCCGCCTGACCAGCGTCGTGAAGCCTTCCATGTCCTTCAGGAGCTGGAAGCAATCGCCGCGCCGGTCGAGGAACAGCGGCGAGAGATCGCGGATCGGGTCGGGGATGTGACTCTGGTCGGCGCCGCCGGCAAGCAGCGGACAGGTCCATACCCGCTGTCCCCAGGCCGCGCCGAGTTCGAACGCCACGTAGGTGGAGGCGAGCGTGTCGGTGCCCAGCACGCCCAGCACCACCTCCGCATCGGCGATCTCGTCGCGCAACCGCTCGGCGGTATTGGCGCCGACCGGCAGGCGGTAGGGACGCACCGACGTGCAGCGGATGTCCTGCTTGTCGACGTGGAAATAGGTCTGCATGCATTCGACCAGCGCCCGCACGATCTTCTCGTCCTTGTGCCGGTGGCTGACGAACACCCGCGGCCGCCCGCGCTTGCGGATGGCGCGGCTGTCGAGATGCTTGCGGATGGAGTCGTCGAGGCGCGCGGCGAGCGCCTCCAGGGTGGCGGTCCCGGTATCGGCGATGCGGTCGACGAGGAGGTCGCGGATGAAGGGCGGAATGTCGATGTCGCCAACCAGCACCGGCAGCAGGTGCAGTTGCGGCGAGGCGCGGACGACGCCGATCTCGGCCGGCACGAACTGGGATTTCCAGGTGTTGGCGCTCCAGATCACGACGACCCCGTCGGAGGACAGCAGGTCGCCCATCAGCTGGTCCCGCCATGCCGCCCCGATGGGCAACTCCCAGTCGGCGCGGACGCGGTGCCCCCGCTCCTGCAGCAGCGGCACGAGGCGGGTGGCGATGTGCCGGTCTTCGTTCTGGAAGGACAAATAGATGACAGCCATCGGTGGCGCTCCGTGGGTGTGGACGCGCGCCGGCCCGGATCGGCTGCGGCGCAGCCGCCAAGGGTACTCTTCCGGCAGCGGGGCCGGCTACACCGCGCCCGCTCAGGCGGTCAGCAACTCGCTGGCCGGCGCCCCGGCGAACCACGCCAGCTTGCCGGCCAGCGCGACGACTTCGCCGACGATCAGCAACGCCGGCGGGTGGATGCCGGCCTCAGCGGCCTTCGCGGGCAGCGTGGCGAGGGTGGCGGTGACGACCCGCTGGCCCGGCAGGGTGCCGTTTTCGACGAGCGCGGCGGGGGTCTCCGCCGCGCGGCCGTGGGCGATCAGCGCGGCGCAGTGCGATTCGAGCATGCCGACTCCCATGTAGATCACCGCGGTCTGGCGCGGCCGGGCGAGCGCCGTCCAGTCGAGCGCCGATTCGCCGGCGCGGCGATGGCCGGTGGCGAAAACCACCGACTGGGCATAGTCGCGGTGAGTCAGCGGGATGCCGGCGTAGGCCCCGGCGCCGCAGGCGGCGGTGATGCCCGGCACGACTTCGAAGGGCACGCCGGCGGCGACCAGTTCTTCGAGTTCCTCGCCGCCGCGTCCGAAGACGAAGGGATCGCCGCCCTTCAGCCGCACGACCTGCCGTCCCTCGGCGGCGAGGCGCACCAGCAGCCGGTTGATGTCCTCCTGCGGCAAGGTGTGATGGCCGGCCTCCTTGCCGACGTAGATCCGCTCGGCGCCCGGTCGGGCCAGGTCGAGCACGCCGTCGCCGACCAGGTGATCGACGACCAGCACGTCGGCCTGGGCGATGAGCCGCGCGGCACGCAGGGTCAGCAGTTCGGGATCGCCCGGCCCGGCGCCGACCAGCGCGACGCGGCCGGCCGCTCCGGCGGTTGCGGTCGCCGGCCGGAGGGCATCCGGCAGGCTGCCGCCGCGACCGCCGATCATCTGGTCGAGAAAACTGCGCAGGGCGCCCGCAACGGGCACGACAGGCATGGCAAGACGGGCAGTGACGGACGGCGGCATGGCGGAACTCCCGGGATCATGACGACCGGAATTTATCAGCCGCCTCCCGCTTTCGAACTTGACCCCTATCAAGGAAGGGGAATGGCCCGCGGGCGCAACCTTGCACAGGAAGCGGGACTGTCCGCTCGTTGGTTCATTTCAAGGGAGATGCACGATGAGAATGTGGAAAACCGGAGCAATCGCCGCGGCCCTGCTGCCGCTGGCCGTCGCACAAGCTTTCGCCCAGGCCAAGACGACCACCACCGACCCGGAGGCCAAGTACCAGGCCGCCGGCTCGCCGCTGGCCAGTGTCGAGATGTACCAGGACATCAATCCGAAGGCCCCGCCGATGAGCAAGGCGGAATTCGACAAGGCCCGCCAGATCTACTTCGAACGCTGCGCCGGCTGTCACGGCGTGCTGCGCAAGGGTGCCACCGGCAAGCCGCTGACCACCGACAAGACCCTTGCCGCCGGC
>SSSX01000278.1 GCA_015657735.1 Zoogloeaceae bacterium | reverse complement strand
CCGGCTGTCGTCGTAGCCGAAGCCGACGATCCAGCCGAAACGCTGGGCCAGCTCGCCCTTGCCCCATTCGCGCAGCGCGCGGACCAGCCCATTGACGTCGGCGACGCTGCCTTCGGGCGGCGACTGCAGCTGCGCCGCCACCGAGTGGAGGCCGAGCCGCGACATCTCGCCCCAGGCATCGACGAAGCCCGGCACCACTGTTTTGCCGGCCAGATCGACGACCTCGGTGCCGTCGCTCTTCCAGCGGGCGAGGATGTCCTTGCTCTTGCCGACGGCGATGATCTTGTTGCCCTTGACCGCCACGGCCTGCGCCGACGGGCGCTTGTCGTCGAGGGTCACGATGTCGCCGTTGGTGAGGATCAGGTCCGACAGCGGCGGCGGCGGCGGAGCCGGCGGCGTGGCCGGGGCATTGGGATCGGCGGGCGTGGCGCCGGGAACGGCGGCGGCGGGCGTGGCCACGGCGGGGGCCGGCGTGGCGGCCGGAGCAGCCGGGGCGGCGGGCCGGGCGGGCGTCTGGGCGAATAGCGCCGGGGCGGCGAGGGCGAGGGCGCTGGCGAGGGCCACGCGGCGCAGGGTGAAGGCGGGTTTCATGGGTGGGGCTCCGGAAGCGGGGTGGCCGGTGGCGGCGGGGCCGCGCGGCGAACCCGCGGAGCATAGCACCGGGATCATCCGGCTTCCGTGACGGGCTTGGGGAATCGGCGTGGAGTCGAAAATGGAGGCGATCTCCCCGTGCGTGGGGCGGCGCGACCCGACGCCGGGGGGTTGTTCATCGGACGTGCCCGAAAAAGAGTCAGACGCGAGGCCGGTTGAGCCGCGGCTGCCTCAAATTGAGGCGGGAATGCCTGAAAAAGAGCCGGCAATGGGGTCGGCGCAACCTGCGTTTGCCCAAAAAGCAGGCAACGGCGGGCGGCGGAAAGTCAGAGTCGATGAACGCGCACCCGTCGGCGCAGGGCGGGGCGGGGCCGGCCAGCGCCCGACCGGCGGCGTCGGGCGCCTACAACCCGCGCGCCCAGGCCGGCCGCAGCGACGCGGCGTCGGGGGCGGCGATGGCGCGGCGCACCTGGTCGAGCAGGCGCGCCTTGTCGGCACCGAGGGTGCCCTTGAGGACCAGCCAGTTGCTGGCGTGGTCGGAGCGGAAGACCGTGCGGCGCAGTTCGAGCTGGGCCAGGAAGCGCTCCATCTCGCGGAACAGGCCGTTTTGGTCGAGCGGTTCCCAGTCCGGGAAGCCGGCGCGGAAGCGCGCTTCGCCGGTGGGGAAGCTGACCACCAGCGTCGACAGGAATTCGGGCTGGGTGGCGTTGGCGAGACGCGCCGAGTTGTCGGCGTGCGGGTCGCTGAGCACCTGGCCGCCGAGGCCGTTGAGGATCATCACCGAGCGGGTGATGCCGGCGGCGCCGAGCTTGTCGAGCGCGGCGCGGGTGGAGTCGAAGGTTTCGCCCTTGCTGACCCGCGCCAGCACCGCGTCGTCGCCGGATTCGGCGCCGAGATAGGCCAGCGCCAGCCCGGCCGCGCGCAGTTCGGTGAGTTCGGCGACGCTTTTTTTGGCGAGGTTGCGGGCCAGGCAGTAGCTCGACACGCGATGGACGCCCGGCAGGTGGTCGCGGATCGCCGCGAGGATGGCGAGCAGGCGGCGCGTCGGCAGCACCAGCGCGTCGCCGTCGGCGAGGAAGACGCGGCGTACCTGCGTGCCGTAGCGCTCGCCGGTGGCGCGGATGCTGGCCAGCACCTCGTCCTCGCCGCGGGCGCGGAAGGCTTTTTGCGGCGCGGTGTACATCTCGCAGAAGGTGCAGCGGTTCCACGAACAGCCGTCGGTGACCGGCAGGATCAGCGAGTCGGCCTCGCTGGGCGGGCGGAACACCGGTTCGACGTAGCGGATCGGAAAGGTGGGCATGGCAGGGCTTTCAGTTGCCGGGCGGGCGCTGTTTCCACAGCGGCCACAGCGCGACGAGGCCGAACAGCGGGCCGGGCAGCAGCAGCCACGCGACGCTTTCGTGCAGCGCCGGCCACAGGCGGGTGGTGAGGGCGATCGAGACCATCGTGATGGCGAAGCCGATGGCGTTCTGGAAGGCCAGCGCGCTGCCGACGATCTCGGGCGCGCAGGCGCGCGCCGACAGGGCCGAGAAATGCGGCGAATCGGCGACCACGCTGGCGCCCCACACCAGCAGCACGACGCCGCTCAGCCAGCCGGGGGCGCCGGCGAGCAGCGGGTAGGCGGCGCAGCAGGCGGCCGACACGGCCAGCGCGACGGCGGCGACGCGGGCGCTGCCGAAGCTGCGGCTGAACAGGCCGCCGGCCACGCAGCCGGCGGCGCCGATGCCGATCACCGCGAAGGCCGGGCCGGCGACGTGGCCGTCGACGAGCCGGCCGGCGAGCAGCGGCACCAGCGTCCAGAAGGCGTAGAGCTCCCACATGTGGCCGAAGTAGCCGCAGGCCGCGGCGCGGAAGCGCGGTTCGGCGAAGGTCATCAGCACGCGGCCGAGGCGCAGCGGCGGCGCGCCGGGCTTGCGCACCAGGTGGGGGCCGTCGCCGAGGCGCGCGACGAGAGCCGCGGCGAGCACGGCGAGGCCCGACGACACCAGCACCGTCGCCTGCCAGCCCCAGCCGGTGTCGAGGACGCGCACGCCGTGGGGCAGCGCGGTGCCCAGCGTGAGCATGCCGACCAGCCAGGCCAGCGCCGCGCCGGCCTGCGCGGGCACCCAGCCGACGACCAGCTTCATGCCCAGCGGGTAGACCCCGGCCAGCGCCAGCCCGACCGCGAAGCGGAAGGCCAGCGCCGCCGCCATGCCGTCGGCGAGGAGCGCGAAGGCGGCATTGGCGGCGGCGCCGAGCAGCGCGCAGAGGGCGAAGATGCGGCTCGCCGGATAGCGGTCGGCGAGGCCGCTGAGCGAGAAGCCGAGGGTGCCGGCGATGAAGCCGAGCTGCACCGCGTTGGTCAGGTGGCCGAGGTCGGCCGGCTGCAGCTGCCAGGCGCGCATCAGATCGGCGCCGGCGCTGTTGGCCGAAAACCACAAGGAGGTGCCGAAAAGCTGGGCGACGACGATCAGCGGCAGCGGACGCATGGCGGGGCGTGTGGTTGTTGATGGAGTGAGGACGCGCCCGGGCTCAGCGCAGCCGCCGCTCGCCCATCGCCTCGCCCATGCGGACCGCGCGCGCCGGCGCCCAGTCGGGAGTGAAACGCAGGCGGCCCTTCGGGAACAGCATGACGACCGTCGAGCCGAGCAGGAAGCGGCCCATCTCGTCGCCCTTCCGGAGGCTGACCTCGCCGGGGGCGTAATCCCACTCGCGGAGCTTGCCGGGCCGCGGCGGATTGACCTGACCGTGCCACACGGTGGCCATGCTGCCGACGATGGTGGCGCCGACGAGGGTCAGCACGAAGGGGCCGTCGTCGTTCTCGAAGACGCACACCACCCGCTCGTTGCGGGCGAACAGGCCGGGCACGCCGCGGGCGGTGGTCGGATTGACCGAGAACAGCGCGCCGGGAACGTAGATCATGCGCGTCAGCCGCCCGTCGCAGGGCATGTGGATGCGGTGGTAGTCGCGCGGGCTGAGGTACAGCGTGGCGAACTCGCCGTCGTGGAACTGCACCGCCAGATCGCGGTCGCCGCCGACCAGCGCCTGCGTCGAGTAATGGTGGCCCTTGGCCTGGAAGATCTGGTCGCGCTCGATGCGGCCGAACTGGCTGATCGCGCCATCGACCGGGCACAGGTAGCCGGCGTTGGCGAAGGGGCGCACGCCGGCCTTGAGCGGCCGCGTGAAGAATTCGTTGAAGCTCGGGTAGGCGGCGATGTCCGGGTTGGCCGCTTCGGCCATGTTGACGCCGTAGCGGCCGACGAACCAGCGGATCACGCCGGTGGTCAGCCCGCCGGCCTGTGCGCTGGCGAGCTTGCCGGCCAGCACCGTGAGCGCCTGCTTGGGGATCAGGTATTGGGGGAGGACTTTCAGGCGGTCGGACACGGCGGAATCCTGGCGGAAGATAGGCGGCGGATTATAGCCGGCCCGATTTGGCCGGCCCTATCGCGTCGCAAAGCCGGCGTCTTCGATCGCCGCGCGGATATCGCTCTCCGACACCATCGGGGTGTGCTCGATGGTGGCTTCGCCGGTGGCCATCGACACGTCCACATAGCCGATGCACGGCAGATCCTGGATGGCGTTCATGACGGTGCGCAGGCAGTCGTCGGACTGCATGCCGGTGATGACGAGGGTGGTGGTGGGCATGGCGGGGGGCTCCGTGAAAAGGGGTCAGGGCGGGGCGGCGTCGGCGATCGGGAACAGCCGGTCGTAGCCGACGTTGAAGGCGAAGGCGTAGATCACGTAGGCGCTGGCCAGGCCGAGGTCGGCGACGAGGGCCGCCGGCCACGCCATGCCGGTCCACCAGACGATGATCGGCAGGCTCATCAACAGCAGGCCGCTTTCGAAGCCGGCGGCGTGGAGGACACGCAGGCGCCACGGGCGGCGGTCGGCGCGGCGGCCGGTGAGGCGGCCTTCGATCCAGTCGAAGGCGGTGTTGTAGAGGCCGTTCCAGACCGCCGCGAGCAGGGCCAGCGCCGCCAGCAGCGCGACCGATTTGTCGGGCGCCACGCCGGACAGCCACACGAAGGGCGGAGTGATCAGCAGCAGTCCGCCGATTTCGAACAGGGCGATCTGGCGCAGGCGGTCGCGGAAGCTGCGCAGGCGGGGCGGGGCGGACATCGGGCGGAAGATGCTTACAAACGGAGACGGCTGCAGAGTGTAACGCGTCGGCCAGACCGGCTACACTGCGGAGCTGCACTCCTGTCGTCCTTCCCGATGCAAGCCGTCCCGTCGTCCCCGTCCCGCGTTGCCCTCATCTGCCATCCGGCGCTGCCGGACGACGTCGTGCGGGGGTTCGCCGTGACGGTGGCGCGCGAGGCCGACGGTGCGCTCGCCCTCGCCTACCGCCTCGACGCCGATCCGGCCGCGCTGCGCGTGCCCGACGCCGCCACGCCGCTGCCGCCCGCGCGGCTGTGGGCGCACACCTGCTGCGAGCTGTTCGTCGCCGGCGCCGACGGCGCGCCGGCCTACCGCGAATTCAACTTCTCGCCGAACGGCCAGTGGATGCGCTTCGATTTTTCCGGCTACCGCCAGCGCATTGCCGCGCCGGCCGGCCCGGCGCCGCAGATCGTCGTCCGGCGCGACGCCGGGCGGCTGGAACTGCAGGTCCGGCTGGGCGTCGAACATCTGCCGGGCGGCGATCTGGTCCTCGGCCTCACCGCGGTCGTCGAGCATGCCGACGGCAGCCACCGCTACTGGGCCCTGCGCCATCCGGCCGGCCAACCCGATTTCCATCACCGCGACGGTTTTGCCTTCGCCCTGAAAGCTGCGACCCCATGATTCGATTCGGCCTCGACCGCCTGCTCGCCGACCCCGCCCTGCGCCGCCCGCTGGCCGGCAAGCGGGTGGCCCTTCTCGCCCATCCGGCCTCGGTGACCCGCGATCTGACCCATTCCATCGACGCGCTGACGGCGCTCCCCGACATCCACCTGACCGCCGCCTTCGGCCCCCAGCACGGCCTGCGCGGCGACAAGCAGGACAATATGGTCGAGTCGCAGGACTACTTCGATCCGCGCCAGGGCATCCCGGTGTTCAGCCTGTACGGCGAGGTGCGGCGCCCGACCGCGACGATGATGGACCGCTTCGACGTGCTGCTGGTCGATCTGCAGGATCTGGGCTGCCGCATCTACACCTTCATCACCACGCTGCGCTACGTGCTGGAGGCCGCGGCCAGGCACGGCAAGGCAGTGTGGGTGCTCGACCGCCCGAACCCCGTCGGCCGCCCGGTGGAAGGCACGCTGCTGCAGCCGGGCTGGGAGAGCTTCGTCGGCGCCGGCCCGCTGCCGATGCGTCACGGCATGACGATGGGCGAGCTGGCGCGCTGGTTCGTCGCCACGCTGAAGCTCGACGTCGAGTGCGAAGTCATCACGATGGAAGGCTGGGAGCCCGACGCGGCGCCGGGCTTCGGCTGGCCGTCGGGCGAGCGCAGCTGGATCAACCCGAGCCCCAACGCCCCCAACCTGTCGATGGCCCGCGCCTATGCCGGCACGGTGATGCTCGAAGGCACGACGCTGTCGGAAGGGCGCGGCACCACGCGGCCGCTCGAGCTGTTCGGCGCGCCGGACCTCGAGGCCCGCCAGATCATCGCCCACATGGGCGCCATCGCCCCCAAGTGGCTGGCCGGCTGCCGGCTGCGCGACTGCTGGTTCGAGCCGACCTTCCACAAGCATGCCGGCCAGCTGTGCAACGGCGTGCAGATCCATGTCGAAGACCCGACCCACTACGACCACGCCCGCTTCCGGCCGTGGCGCCTGCAGGCGCTGGCCTTCAAGGCCATCCGCCACCTGCGCCGCGACTATCCGCTGTGGCGCGAATTCCCGTACGAATACGAGCACGACCGCCTCGCCATCGATCTCATCAACGGCTCGGAAATCCTGCGCGAATGGGTGGACGACCGCGAGTCCCGTCCCGGCGACCTGGACGCGCTGGCCCAGGCCGACGAGCGCGAGTGGGAGGACGTGCGCCAGCCGTACCTGCTGTACTGACCGGCGCGCCGGTCAGGCCGCGGCCTTCAGCGTGATGCTGGTGTCGACGCGGCCGATGATCTTCTGCAGGCCGCGGCGGGCGGCGATGTTGACGACCAGCGGGGCCATCAGGTTGGCATGCACCGGCGCGGCATCGCCGGCTGCGCTGCGGCTGACGATGAGCAGCACGCTGACGTCGTCGGCATTGCCCAGTTGCAGCGAGGCGACCTCGGCGTCGGTGAGCGAGAATTCGTAGTTGAGGCCGAGCACGTCGGGCGTCGTCACCGTGAACACCACCTCCGGGTCGTCCAGGCACTGCAGCATGAACAGGTTCGGCGCCTGGTTCTCGACCGCGTGCAGCAGCGTGAACTGGCGGCACGCCTCGAAGCCCGGCAGGCCGGCCGGAAAGTCGATGATGCGGTCGGCCGAGACGTCGACTTCGCCGGCGACGGGACTGGTGATCTTCATGGTTTTTCCCCCTTCGGAATGAGCGCGGGCAGGACGAAGCGTCCGGCCTCCGGATGCATCGTTCCATGATAGACGCCGCGCGGGGGCGCAACCCTTGGAAGAAAGGGGTTTTTTGGCGGCTTTCCCGGCCATGAAAAAGGGCGCCCGCGGGCGCCCTCGTGCTGCGTGCGGACGGTCGCCGCTCAGCGGTCGCGGTTGAAGGTGCGACCGGTGCGCGGCTTGCCGCCGTCGGTGCGGGCGCCGCCGAAGCCACCGGCGTTGTGGTGGGTCGAGCTGCGCTTGGCGACGTGCGGGAACTCGGTGCGGTGTTCCGGATGGCGCGGGCGGCTGTCGGCGTCGCTGCGCCGGGTGTCGCTACCGAATTCGCGACGGCCTTCGCCCTTGCCGGCCCACGGGCTGGCGGGACGGCTGCCGTCGGCGTCGCCGTGGCCGCGGCGCGGTTCGCGGTCGAAGCGGCCGCCGCCACCGTGGCCGGCGGCCGGACGCTTGTCGCCGAAGCGCGGGCCGTTGCCGAAGCTGCGGCCGTCGCGACGGGGGCCGCCGGAGCGACGCTCGTCGGCCGGCATGGCGCTGCGCGGCTCAAGGCCGGGCAGCGTGTGCACGGCCAGCGGGTGGTGGGTGTAGCGCTCGATGGCACGCAGCAGACGCACGTCGCGGCGCTCGGCCAGGCTGATGGCGATGCCGCTGGCGCCGCCGCGGCCGGTGCGGCCGATGCGGTGCACGTAGTCGGCGGCGACCTTCGGCAGGTCGTAGTTGATCACGTGGCTGATGGTGCGCACGTCGATGCCGCGGGCCGCGACGTCGGTGGCGATCAGCACGCGCAGGTGGCCGCGGCGAAGCTGGTCGAGCGTGCGGGTGCGCATGCGCTGGTTCATGTCGCCGTGCAGCGCGGCGACCGAGTGACCCATCGACTCGAGGTTGAGGGTCAGGGCGTCGGCGTCGCGTTTGGTGGCGGTGAACACGATGGCCTGTTCGACGCCGGTGTCGCGCAGGATGCCGTCGAGCAGACGGTTCTTGTGGGCGATGTCGTCGGCGACCAGCAGGCGCTGCTCGATGTTCTCGTGGCGGGTCTGGGCGGAGGCGATCTCGATGCGCTCGGGATCCTTCAGCAGGCGCTGCATCATGCGGGCGACCTGGCCGTCGAGGGTGGCCGAGAAGAACAGGGTCTGGCGGTTGGCCGGCAGCTTGGCGCAGATGGCTTCGATGTCGTCCACGAAACCCATGTCGAGCATGCGGTCGGCTTCGTCGAGGATCAGGATTTCGAGACGGCCGAAGTCGATGCGGCCGCGCTCCATCTGGTCCATCAGGCGGCCGGGGGTGGCGACGAGGATTTCGTAGGGGCTGGACAGCAGCTTGTTCTGCACCGGGTAGGGCATGCCGCCGACGACGCTGACCGCCTTGGCGTAGCGCAGGTTCTTGCCGTAGCCCTTGGTGGCGTCGGTGACCTGGACGGCCAGTTCGCGGGTCGGGGTGAGGACCAGCACGCGGGGGCCGCGGGCCTTGAGCGTGGGTTCAACGGTGAGGCGCTGCAGCGACGGCAGCATGAAGGCGGCAGTCTTGCCGGAGCCGGTCTGGCTCGACACGACGAGATCCTTGCCGGCAAGGGCGGCCGGAATGGCGGCTTGCTGGACGGGAGTGGGTTCGGTGTAGCCGGCTTCGTTGACGGCTTTGACGATGTGCTCGGACAGGCCGAGGCTGGCGAAATCCATGTTCGCTTCCTTGCTTTGTAAGGCGGATGCGGTGCCCGCGAAGAAAAACGGCAACGCGCCGCGGCGCAGGGCTGCGCGCGGCAAATTGGCTGCCTGATCTGGCATATCGGCACTAACCGATCAGGACAACCTCGCGTCTGGTACGGGAGATATAGAAGGTCAGGGACGATGTGACTCGGTGCAAACCGCTTTGCACCGGACCCGAGACTATAGCGATAATGGCGGAGCGGCACAAGGAAAATGTTGCGGCGCAAAAGAAAAGGG
>SSSX01000277.1 GCA_015657735.1 Zoogloeaceae bacterium | reverse complement strand
GGTGTCGTGTCCTCTCTGGGCAAGGGCATCGCCGCCGCCTCCCTCGGGGCGATTCTCGAATCCCGCGGCATCAAGGTTACCCACCTCAAGCTCGACCCCTACATCAACGTCGACCCCGGTACGATGAGCCCCTTCCAGCACGGAGAGGTCTTCGTTACCGAGGACGGCGCAGAGACCGACCTCGATCTCGGCCACTACGAGCGCTTCACCAGCGCCAAGATGGGCAAGCGCAACAACTTCACCACCGGCCAGATCTACGAGGCTGTGATCAAGAAGGAGCGCCGCGGTGAATACCTGGGCAAGACCGTGCAGGTCATTCCCCACATCACCGATGAGATCAAGACCTACGTCAAACGCGGTGCCGAAGGTGCCGACGTGGCCATCGTCGAAGTGGGTGGCACGGTCGGCGACATCGAATCCCTGCCATTCCTCGAAGCCATCCGTCAGATGGGCATCGAGGAAGGCCGCCAGGGCACCTGTTTCATCCACCTCACCCTGCTGCCCTACATCCCCACGGCCGGCGAGCTGAAGACCAAGCCGACCCAGCACTCGGTCAAGGAGCTGCGCGAGATCGGCATCCAGCCGGACATCCTGCTGTGCCGCGCCGACCGTTCCGTGCCAGCCGATGAGCGTCGCAAGATCGCCTTGTTCTGCAATGTGATGCCGGAGGCCGTGATCGAGTGTCTCGACGCCGACTCCATCTACCGCATCCCCGGCATGCTCCACGACCAGATGCTCGACGA
Source organism: Zoogloeaceae bacterium (assembly GCA_015657735.1). Classification (GTDB taxonomy): domain Bacteria; phylum Pseudomonadota; class Gammaproteobacteria; order Burkholderiales; family Rhodocyclaceae; genus Zoogloea. The sequence continues at coordinate 7,736 of SSSX01000277.1, read as the reverse complement.
GATCGTTTGCCACAAGCTGGGCATCCTGGCTCGTGCGGCTGATCTGTCCATCTGGGAGCGCCTGCTCGACGCCCTGAACAACCCGCAGAACAGCCTGAACATCGCCTTTGTGGGCAAGTACGTGGATCTCACCGAGTCCTACAAGTCGCTGATCGAGGCCCTCAACCATGCGGGCATGCACACCCGTAGCAAGGTGAATATCCACTACCTGGATTCCGAGGACATCGAGAAGAACGGCTGTGACGCGCTCAAGTCCATGGATGCCATTCTGGTGCCGGGCGGCTTTGGCCGGCGGGGTACCGAGGGCAAGATCGCGGCGATCCGTTACGCCCGTGAGAACAAGGTGCCCTACCTGGGCATCTGCCTGGGCATGCAGCTCGCGGTGGTGGAGTTTGCCCGTGACGTGGCCGGCATGCCCGGTGCGCATAGCACCGAGTTTGACAAGCACACCGCCTACCCGGTCATCGGCCTGATCACCGAGTGGCTTGATGCGTCCGGCAAGATGGAGAAGCGCGGTGAGGATTCCGATCTGGGCGGCACCATGCGTCTGGGTGGGCAGGTCTGTCATCTCGCCGAGGGCTCCCTGGCTCGCGATGTTTACGGCAAGGCCGAGATCACCGAGCGTCATCGCCACCGCTACGAGGTCAATAACACCCTGCTGAGTCAGCTGGAGGCCCAAGGCCTGCGCGTGGCGGGCCGGGCGCCCGGCACTGACCTGTGCGAGATGATCGAGCTGCCGACCGATGTCCATCCGTGGTTCGTCGGCTGTCAGTTCCACCCGGAGTTCACCTCGAACCCCCGTAACGGCCACCCCCTCTTTACCGCCTTCGTGAAGGCAGCCCTGGCCCATCAACAGGCAGGCTGAAAGGAAAGTCCATGAAACTCTGCGGCTTCGACGTCGGTATCGACAAGCCTTTCTTCCTGATTGCCGGGCCCTGCGTGATCGAGTCCCGCGAGATGGCCTTTGAGACCGCCAAGGCCCTCAAGGATATCTGCGGCGAGCTGGGCATCCCCTTCATCTACAAGTCCAGCTACGACAAGGCCAACCGCAGTTCCGGCAAGTCCTACCGGGGCATGGGCATGGAGAAGGGGCTGGAGATCCTCGGTGAGGTCCGTGAGCAGCTAGGTGTTCCGGTGCTGACCGATGTACACACCGAGGCCGAAGTGCCCCATGTGGCTGCGGTTGTCGACGTGCTGCAGACGCCGGCCTTTCTGTGCCGCCAGACCGACTTCATCCACGCGGTGGCGGCCTCCGGCAAGCCGGTGAATATCAAGAAGGGGCAGTTCCTCGCCCCGGGCGACATGAAAAACGTCGTAGACAAGGCCCGCGAAGCCAACGGTGGCGCAGACACCATCATGGTGTGCGAGCGTGGTGCATCGTTCGGCTACAACAACCTCGTCTCCGACATGCGTTCCCTGGCGATCATGCGCGAGACGGGCTGCCCGGTGGTGTTCGACGCCACCCACTCAGTCCAGCTACCGGGCGGGCAGGGTACCGTTTCCGGCGGTCAGCGGGAGTTCGTCCCCGTGCTGGCCCGGGCGGCCGTGGCGGTCGGCGTCGCCGGCCTGTTCATGGAGACCCACCCTGATCCCGCCAAGGCTTTCTCCGACGGTCCCAATGCGTGGCCGCTGCCCCGGCTCAAGGCCTTGCTGGCCACCCTCAAGGCGATCGATTCGCTGGTCAAGGCCGAGGGGCTTGAAGAGCTGAAAGCCTGAGCCTGAGGGCGATTTTCCGGTTTCGAAGTTAGAGGCGGCCGGAAGGTCGCCGCTGTAAATATCAGTGATAAGAAAGGAAGTTCATGAGCGCCATTGTTGATGTCATTGCCCGCGAGGTTCTCGATTCCCGCGGCAATCCCACCGTCGAAGCCGATGTGCTGCTGGAATCCGGCGTGATGGGTCGCGCCGCGGTGCCGTCCGGTGCCTCCACCGGCTCCCGCGAGGCCATCGAACTGCGCGACGGCGATGCCGGCCGCTACCTGGGCAAGGGCGTGCTGCAGGCGGTCGAGAACGTCAACACCGAAATTTCCGAAGCGCTCATCGGCCTGGATGCCGAAGAGCAGGCTTTCATCGACAAGACCCTGATCGACCTGGACGGCACCGACAACAAGTCGCGCCTCGGCGCCAACGCGCTGCTGGCCGTGTCGATGGCGGTCGCCAAGGCCGCCGCCGAAGAAGCCGGCCTGCCCCTGTACCGCTATTTCGGCGGCTCCGGCGGCATGGCCCTGCCGGTTCCGATGATGAACGTCATCAACGGCGGCGCCCACGCCAACAACAGCCTCGACATCCAGGAATGCATGATCATGCCGGTCGGCGTGAAGAGCTTCCGCGAAGCCCTGCGTTGCGGCGCCGAAATCTTCCATCACCTGAAGAAGCTCACCGACAAGAAGGGCTACCCGACCACCGTCGGTGACGAAGGCGGCTTTGCACCCAACGTGTCCGGCACCGAAGAAGCCCTCAACATGATCCTCGAAGCGACCGTCAACGCGGGCTACGAGCCGGGTCGCGACGTGGTGCTGGCCCTCGACTGCGCCGCCTCCGAGTTCTACAAGAACGGCAAGTACGAACTGGTCGGCGAAGGCTTGTCGCTGACGTCGGAAGGCTTCACCGACTACCTCGCCACCCTGGTCGACAAGTTCCCCATCGTCTCGATCGAGGACGGCATGGCCGAAGGCGACTGGGAAGGCTGGAAGATTCTCACCGACCGTCTCGGCAAGCGTGTGCAGATCGTCGGCGACGATCTCTTCGTGACCAACACCCGCATCCTGAAAGAGGGCATCGACAAGGGCATCGCCAACTCGATCCTCATCAAGATCAACCAGATCGGCACGCTGACCGAAACCTTCGCCGCCGTCGAGATGGCCAAGCGCGCCGGCTACACCGCGGTGATCTCCCACCGTTCCGGCGAGACCGAGGATTCCACGATCGCCGACATCGCGGTGGGTCTCAATGCGATGCAGATCAAGACCGGCTCGCTGTCGCGTTCCGATCGCATCTCCAAGTACAACCAGCTGCTGCGCATCGAAGAAGACCTCGGCGATACCGCCTTCTATCCCGGCGTGTCGGCGTTCTACAACCTGCGCAACCGCTGATCGAAACCGGGCCGGCAGGTTCTTCCGGACGGCCCGCAGTTTTCAGAACTCGCAGTTTTCAGAACTGATTCCCCATGCGTTGGCCCACCCTCATCCTCGCCCTGCTCGTGCTGGCCCTGCAGTATCCGTTGTGGATCGGCAAGGGCGGGTGGCTGCGCGTCTGGGATGTGGAAAAGCAGCTCGCCTCCCAGCGGGAGGCCAACCGCCGGCTGGAGCAACGCAATACCGGCCTCGAGGCGGAAGTGCGTGACCTGAAGACCGGTTACGAAGCCATCGAGGAGCGGGCCCGTTTCGAACTGGGCCTCACCCGGCCGGACGAAGTCTTCGTCCAGATTCCGCAGCAGAAGCCTTAATTTCTTTTCCGCGCGGCCGCCGCTTGCGCTGGCAGCCGGCGCCGGCACTTACCGCCGTGGGGCAATGGCCATCGCCTCGATCGCCTCGAGCAGGCCCACCGTCGAGGCGTCGCGATTGGTATCGGCTCCCGCCTCGATACTGCGCGCCATGTTCTTGCCGAGCTCGACGCCGTACTGGTCGAAACTGTTGATGCCCCAGATCCAGCCCTGCACGAAGACCTTGTGCTCGTAGAGCGCCAGCAGCTGGCCAAGGGTGAAGGGCGTCACCGACGGCAGCAGCAGGGTCGTGCTCGGCTGGTTGCCGGGGCACACCAGATGGGGCGCGAGGCGGGCGACTTCGGCCTGGTCGAGCCCGCGTGCCTGCAATTCGGCCCGTGCCTCGTCGAGCGTCCGGCCGAGCATCAGCGCCGCCGACTGGGCCAGCGCGTTGCCGAACAGGCTGCGCGAGGCCGGCGACGGATCGCGGCAGATCGGCAGCACGAAGTCGAAGGCCAGCTTGCGGGTGCCCTGGTAGAACAGCTGGTGGTAGGCGTGCTGCCCGACGGTGCCGGGCCCGCCGAAGAGAATCGGGGCGGTTTGCCAGGCGACCAGCTGCCCGTGGTGATCGACCGACTTGCCGTTGCTTTCCATCTCGAGCTGCTGGAGGTAGGAAGGCAGATTGCGCAGGCGGTGGCTGTAGGGCATCACCGCGTGGCCGTCGAGGCCGAGAAAGGTGGCGTTCCAGATGCCCAGCAGGGCGACGAGCACCGGCAGGTTGGCGGCGAACGGGGCGCTGGCAAAGTGGGCGTCCATGCTGCGGCCGCCGGCCAGGAAGTCGTCGAAGACGTCGGCGCCGAAGGCCAGCATCAGCGGAAGGCCGATGGCCGACCAGACCGAAAAGCGTCCGCCGACCCACTCGGGCATCGGGAAGATCGCCTCGCCGGCGATGCCGAAGGCTTCGGCTGCCGTCACGTTGTTGCTGATGGCGACGAAGTGACGCGACAGGTCGGCGCCGTCGCCGAGCGCCTGGCGCATCCACGCGAAGGCGGTGCGGGCGTTGAACAGGGTTTCGGCGGTCGAAAAACTTTTCGAGGCGACGATGAACAGCGTTTCGGCCGGATCGGCGCGATTCAGAATGGCGCGGATTTCGGTTTCGTCGATATTGGCGGCGAACGATAACTCGAGGCGCTGCGGCAGCGACGGCGACAGGGCTTCGGCGAGCAGGCGCGGCCCCAGGTCGGAGCCGCCGATGCCCAGGTGGACCACGTGGCGGAGCGGCCGGCCGGTGGCGCCGCGTGCGTCGCCGCGGTGGACCCGGTCGACAAACGCGACCAGGCGTTCCCGGGTAGTGGCGATTTCATGGCGGGCCCAGGCCGGCGTCTGTTCGAACAGGCGGGCGGCGCAGTGCAGCACGGCGCGCTTCTCGGTGAAGTTCACCGCTTCGCCGGCGAGCATCGCGGCGATGCCGTCGGCAAGACCGGATTCGTCGGCGAGGCCGAGCAGATCGGCCATGATTTCCGGCGTGATGCGCTGCTTCGAGTAGTCGAGAAGCAGGCCGTCGGCGCGGCACGAGAAGCGTCCGACGCGCCCGCCATCCTGCGCGACGGCTTCGCGCATGCCGGTGGCGGCGATGGTGGCGGAGCGGAGTCGAAGGGCGTGGGCGGCGCGGCTCTGGTCGAGGCGGAAGAAGTGTCGGTCAGTCACGGCGGTAGAGTCGGAATATCTCGGCTTTGCGTCCGCCTCCGAGGCGCCGCTCCCAGATGATATCGCCTTCGCCGCGGAGTTTTTGCGGATTAGTACTCGTAGCGTACGTCAATAGCATCCGGCAGGCGGCGGCCTTTTCGTAGGGCACGGTGCGGATGCCGGCGAAGTAGTCGAGGGCCGCGCGCTGGGTGTCGCCGAGGCTGCGGCGGGCGATGCAGCCCGGCGCGCGTGCGTCGAGCACCTTGCGCAGTTCGCTGGCCACCGGCTGGTAGTTTTTGGTGTACGCAAACCACGGTTGCCACAGGGTCACGCCGAGGCACCACAGCAGCGTCATGCCGAGGGCCCAGTTGGTGGTGCCGCGCAGCGGGGCGCGGCGGATCAGCATCGGCAGGGCCAGCAGCGCGACGCTGAGCAGGCCGCCGGTCAGGCCGCCCCAGACGAGGTTGCCATGCGGAAAATCGGGCGCCATCTTGGCGACCTGGCGGGCGAGCCCGGGCGGCCAGCCGAAATGGAGCGCGCTCCAGCCGAGCCAGACGAGCAGGCCGAAGAAGGCGAAGGCCATGATGCCGAACCAGTCGAAGGCGTTGGCGGCCCCGCGGCGCAGGCTGGTGACGCCGAGGGCGGCCAGCAGGCACAGGGGTGGCAGGACCGGTAGGACGTTGGCGGCGCGCAGATTGCCGGTGGTGGCGACCAGCAGGACGGCGAGCAGACCGGCGATGATCGGCAGGGTCAGCGGCGGGGTGGTCAGTGCGTGGCGGTTCTTCCAGATGGCCCATCCGGCGATCGGCCACAGCGGCCAGGCGAACCAGCCGAGCAGTTGCAGCAGGCTGCCGAAATCGGCCAGATGATAGGCGTGGGGCAGCGAGGCGGCGAGTTCGTCGGACCACCACAGGCCGAGTTCGCCGGGCAGCAGCACGGCCACCGCGACGAGCCAGCTGCCGCCGATCAGCGTGGCCGTCGCGACGCCCAGCGCGACGCCGCCGCCGACCACCCGGTTGCGGCACGACGGACACAGCAGCGGGGCGAAGAGGAGGATCGGCAGGGTCAGCAGCATGCCGGGCAGTCCGCCGGCGAGGAAAGCCAGACCGGCGCCGATGCCGGCTTCAAGGCCGGCTCTGGCCGGCTGTCCGGCGAGGCGGCCGAGCCCGGCGTAGCACACGGCCATGCCGGCCAGCTGGGCCAGCAGCGGTTGCGTCTCGTGGGCGTGGACGACCAGGCCGAGGGAGCCGATGCCGAGGAGGATCGCCGGGGCGAAGGCGGATTCGCCGTAGAGGCGCCGGGCGGCGATGCCGGTCCAGTAGAGGAAGGCGGCGGTGAACAGGCCGCTGGCGAGGCGCGCCGCATCGTGGATCGGGAGCAGGCCGCCGAGCAGTTGGGCGAGGAGGGCGCCGACCCAGTAATAGAGCGGCGGGTAGTCGTGGAAGGCTTCGCCGGCAAGTTCCGGCATCAGCCAGCTGCCGTGGGTGAGGATCGAGTGGATCGGCCCGAGGTGGGTGAGATCGTCGCCGCGCCACGGCAGGTGCCCGGTGGCGCCGACCAGCAGGTAGACGGCCAGGAGCAGGGCCAGCGACCAGCCGGTGATCGGGGCCGGGATGGAAAAACGGGGGACGGCGTTGGTCATGGGCGCGCTCGGTAAGCTGCGGCCGGCGGGCTACCGGCAACAAAAAAGGCAGCCTGGGCTGCCTTCTTCGGACGATGCCGTGAGGCCGGGGTCAGCCCAGGCGCTGCACGGAACCGTACTTCTGACGGAAGCGCTCGACGCGGCCGGCGGTATCGACGATCTTCTGCTTGCCGGTGTAGAACGGGTGGCAGGCGGCGCACACTTCCACGTGATACTGGGGCTTGCCCATCGTGGAACGGGTGACGAAGGTGTTGCCGCAGGAGCAAGTCACTTGCACTTCGGCGTATTTCGGATGGGTATCGGCTTTCATCGCTTGGTCCTCTGGTGACTTGGGTGGTGAATTTGGCCACCCGAAAACGCGGCATTTTGAACTACTTCAGCCCCTTACGCAAGAATTATAGAAAACGGGCGACGAAGGCGCCGACGCTTTCGGGCGGCAGGGGCAGCCATACCCGGTGATCGCTGCCGGGAATCCGCCCGATTTCGTCGCCGCTTGCGCCGACCAGGCGGTCGACGCGGAGTTCGCGGTTGCCGGCCGGGTGGATCAGTTCTAGACGGTCGCCGACGCCGAAGCCGTTCTTGGTGGCGATCTCGGCCATGCCGCGGGCGGCGTCGTAGGCGACGACGTCGCCGACGTAGAGGCTGCGGCCGGATTCGGAATGGCCGCGCAGGTAGTTCTGCGTCTCGTGCGGGGTGTGGCGCTGGTAGAAGCCGTCGGTGTAGCCGCGGTTGGCGAGGCCTTCGAGCTGGCCGAGCAGGGCCGGATCGAGGCTGCGGCCGGCGACGGCGTCGTCGATGGCCTGGCGGTAGGCCTGGCAGGTGCGGGCGACGTAGTAGGGGCTCTTGGTCCGGCCTTCGATCTTGAAGGAGTCGATGCCGATTTCGGTGAGTCGCTGGACGTGCTCGATGGCGCGCAGGTCTTTCGAGTTGAGGATGTAGGTGCCGTGCTCGTCCTCTTCGATGGGCATGTATTCGCCGGCGCGCTTGTGC
>SSSX01000276.1 GCA_015657735.1 Zoogloeaceae bacterium | reverse complement strand
GCTGAAGGGAAGTGGCGAACGCACGCTCGAACGGATGGGCGGGGGTGTCGAGCGGCTGCGTCAGGTGCTGTTCGATCTCGGCCTGAAGTTCGAATGCCGCGAGCGGCGCAACGGCCAGCGGGAACTGGAGCAGGGCAGTTTTACGGTGGCCGACGAAATCCGCGTGCAGGTGGTGTGGCGGGCGGATGTCGAAAACCAGGTGGTGGTGATCGAATCGCGCAACCTCGAGCGTCTGGGCTACGCGTCGTGCTCGGTGTCGCCCGACGCCATCGGCCCGGCCCTGCTCGACGAATTCGGCCGCCTGCTGCTCGGCCGCGAAAATGGCTTCCGCCGTTTCGTGCTGCGCTGACGGCGTCAGGCCGCTTTCAGCAGGTCGGCCGCCACCGCTTCGGCAACCCGGATGCCATCGACGCCCGCCGACAGAATGCCGCCGGCGTAGCCTGCGCCTTCGCCGGCCGGGTAAAGCCCTTTTACGTTGAGGCTCTGGCAGTCGTCACCGCGGGTGATGCGCAGCGGCGACGAGGTCCGCGTCTCGACGCCGGTGAGCACCGCGTCGTAGAGATTGAAGCCGCGGATCTGGCGGTCGAAGGCCGGGATCGCCTCGCGGATCGCGGCGATGGCGTAATCGGGCAGGGCGCTGGCCAGGTCGGTGAGATGCACCCCCGGCTTGTACGACGGCTCGACGCTGCCGAGTTTGGTCGACGGCTTGCCCTGCAGGAAATCGCCGACCAGCTGGCCGGGCGCTTCATAGGTGCCGCCGCCCAGTTCGAAGGCGTGGCTTTCGAGCTTGCGCTGGAATTCGATGCCGGCCAGCGGGCCGCCCGGGTAGTCGGTGGGCGTGATGCCGACGACGATGCCCGCGTTGGCATTGCGTTCGTTGCGCGAATACTGGCTCATGCCGTTGGTGACGACCCGGTTCGGCTCCGACGTGGCGGCCACCACGGTGCCGCCGGGGCACATGCAGAAACTGTAAACCGCGCGGCCGTTGGCGGCGTGGTGGACCAGCTTGTAGTCGGCGGCGCCGAGCAGCGGGTGGCCGGCGTGGGGGCCGAGGCGGGCCTTGTCGATCAGGCTTTGCGGATGTTCGATGCGAAAGCCGACCGAAAAGGGCTTGGCTTCCATGAAAACGCCCCGTGCGTGGAGCATCTCGAACGTGTCG
>SSSX01000275.1 GCA_015657735.1 Zoogloeaceae bacterium | reverse complement strand
GTTTGAGCGCCGCGACCGAATCCTCCTCGCCCATGCCGCTGCCGGCCATGGCGTTGAAAACCTGCGCCGTCGCCGCGCTGTTGGGCAGCATCAGGCCGAGGCGGTGAGCTTCCTGCAGCACGATGTTCATGTCCTTCTGATGCATCCAGGCCTTGAAGCCGGGCTTGAAGTTGCGGTCCAGCATGCGCTGGCCGTGGTTCTCGAGGATCTTGCTGTAGGCAAAGCCGCCCAGCAGCGCCTCGCGCACCTTCGTCGCATCGACGCCGCTCTTGCGCGCGAAGTTGAAGGCTTCGGCCACCGCCACCACGGTGACGCCGGTGAGAATCTGGTTGCACGCCTTGGTCACCTGGCCGGCCCCGGGGCCGCCGATCAGCGTCACCGACTGGCCCATGCAGCCGAGCACCGGCCGGACCTTCTCGAAGGCCGCCGCGTCGCCGCCGACCATGATCGTCAGCCCGCCATTGATCGCGCCGACCTCGCCGCCCGACACCGGCGCGTCGAGCATCGTGACGCCCCGCCCGGCCAGCCCGGCAGCGATCTGCTGGGCCGCCGCCGGCGCAATGGTGCTCATGTCCACGAAAACCAGGCCGGCCCGCGCGCCGTCGGCCACCCCGCCGGCACCCAGCGCCACCTGCTCGACGTCGGCCGCATCCGAGACCATCGACAACACCACGTCGCAGGCCGCCGCCACCTCCGCCGGACTGCCGGCACCCGTGGCGCCCGCCGCCAGCAGCGGCGCCATCGACTCGGCCCGCCGCGCCCACACGGTCAGGTCGTAGCCGCCCTTCAGGATGTTGAGCGCCATCGGGCGCCCCATGATGCCCAGACCGACGAAACCGATTTTCATGTGAAGCCCCCGCGACGAAAAAGCGGGAGCTTAGCCGCCGGCCGGGGGAGTGGGAAGGGCCAGCGGGACGTGCGGACGGGATGAAGCCCGACAACCGACCCGCCCTCCGGCCCCTCAATTCACCTTCAGCGTCATCCCCTGCAGCGCGAAGCTGGCCGTTGCCAGTTGCAGCGCATCGGCCGTGGCGGGCATGTCGATGCGAAAGCCGTCGAGGCCGGCGAGCCTGAAGGTGAAGCTGCCCAGCACGGTCTTCAGGGTGGAGTCACGCAGATCGAGGCTGGCGTCGGTGGCCACGGGCGGATTGCCGGCCGCCTGCTTGAACGCGAAGTCCCGCCAGGCGGCGTAGTCGGGGCCGCCAACCTCGACCGTCAGCGACGGCCATTCGACCATGCCGGCCGTCGCGCCCGGCCGCCGCAGGTTGCCGGCGGATTCGACCTGCAGCGGGCGCCGGATTCCCAGCGCGCCCACCCGCCGCACCCGCGCCGTCGGCAGTCCGCCCAGCGTGAACACGAAATTCGACGCCAGCCAGCGCTTTTGCCGCCCCGGCACCGAAACTTTGACCACGCCGCCCTCCGCGCCGGCGGCGATCGTCTCCGGCTGGAAGGCCGCATCGACGACATAGGCTTCCTTGCCCGCCCCGCTGCATTCCGGAAAACCCAGCCCGGTGAGCACGCAGCGCCTGAACAGCAGGCGCTCGCGGACCTTGCCATCCATGTCGGCGCGGACGATGGCGAGGTCGACGGGCACCGCCTTGCCGGTGGCGAACTCGTCCACCCACCCCGCCAGCGGCGGCATCATGTTCGGCGCAAAGCGGAGCGCCAGCTCGCCGAGCTTCAAGCCGCCCAGCCGGACCTCGCCGTCCGACGCGCCCCCCGGCGCCGAACGGATCGCATCCCACGTCATGTCCGGCAGCGTGCACGCCACCAGCGGCAGCACCTGGCCATTCAGCTCGAGATAGGTGGCACCCGCCATCGCGGCGGTCACGGCTTTGCTCGGCATCTGCATTCTCCCTGGTCGATCGTCCGCGGCGCTCCGCCCCTGCGGTGCCGTCAAGGGCAAG
>SSSX01000274.1 GCA_015657735.1 Zoogloeaceae bacterium | reverse complement strand
AGCAAGCCACGGTCGGCTATGGCCGTCGGCAGCCTGACCCGACCATGCCACCGGCCGACAAGCAGAAGCAGACCCGCACACTGGTGACCTACGCCGAAAGCGCCGTCACCAACTCGATCGACGACCTGACCCGGTACCCTGCCGACTACCGCAGCCCGGTGTCGTTCGAGAGCTGCACCGCGAGCTCGCTGGCGCGCGTGAGGCCGGTGAGGGTGCCGTAGGCGCCGGCGAGAGCCGTGCCGACACTGCCGGCGGTGCCGCTGGCGGCTTCGGCGCCGGTGCGGATCGCGGTGACGGCGAGGGCGTCGCCGTCGACGTCGGTGTCCGTGCCGGCCGGTGCGGCGGTGCTGACGATGAGTCCGTCGGCGGCGGACACGCTGCGCGTGGCGTCTTCGCTGACGGCGCCGCTGTCGTTGGCGGCGAGCGGGGCGTCGTTGAGCGCGGCGATCGACAGGCTGGCCGTGCCTTGGGCGGAGATGCCGCCGTTGTTGTCGGTGGCGGTGAAATGGAAGGCGGTGCTGCCGTTCCAGTTGGCGTCGGGCTGGAAGTAGACCGTGGCGCTGCTGCCGGCGAGGGTGTTGCCGGCGGCGAGCGGCTGGGTCATCGCCGCGTCGCGGTACAGCGTGCCGTGAGCGGGCAGGTCGACAAGCGTGAGGCTGACGACGGTGCCGTCGGCGTCGGCGCCGCCGACGGTGACCGGGATCGGTGCCGCTGGATCTTCGCCGCCGCTGGCCGAGGCCGGCGCGACGGTGGGCAGTTCGTTGGTGCCGACGAGGGTGACGCTGATGTTGCGGGTCGTGCCGTCGGCGCTGCTGACGGTGAAGGTCTCGGTGCGGGTTTCGCCTTCTTTCAGAGCCTGGACGCCGGCGTCGGCGTTGTTGAGGGTGTAGGTCCAGCTGCCGTTGGCGGCAATCGCGAAGCTGCCGTAGCTGTTGCCGATGGCGGCCGGGACGAAACTGGCCGGGCTGTCGACGTCGGTGACGGTGAGGGTGCCGCCGGTCGATAGCTGGCCGGCCGTGTCTTCCTTGACGGTGCCGCTGACGGTGCCGCCGATCAGCGCGGCGTCGTTGGCGCCGGTGAGGTTGACGGTGAGGGTGGCGGTGCTGGTCAGGCTACCGTCGCTGAGTTGATAGACGAATGTGTCCTGGGCGGTATCGCCGCTGTTGAGGGCCTGGGCGCCAGCGCCCGGCGTGTAGGTGTAGCTGCCGTCGGGGTGGATCAGCAGCGTGCCGTAAGCGCCCGCCAGCGTGAGGCCGGCGCTGCCGACGGCGGCGAAGCTGCCGCTGCTGCCGGCATGGGCGGCGGCGACCGTGAGGCCGGCGCTGTCCACGTCGCTGTCGTTGGCCAGAACGCCGTTTGCGGCGCTGCGGCTGACGGCGAGGTCTTCGGTCGTCGTCGCCGAGTCGTCGATGGCGAGCGGGGCGTCGTTGACCGTGGCGATGTTGACCGTGGCGATGGCGGTGGCCGTGCCGCCGTGGCCGTCGCTGACGGTGTAGCTGATCGCCACCGGGCCATTGACGTTGGCTGCGGGGGTGAAGGTGAGGGTGCCGTCGGGGTTGACGGTGACGCTCCCCTTGGCCGGGTCGACGCTGGCGGCGGTGACGGTGAGGGTGTCGCCGTCGGCATCGCTGTCGTTGCCGAGGACGGCAAAAGTCACCGGGGTGTCTTCGCTGGTCGAGGCCGTGTCGGGCTGGGCGACCGGGCCGTCGTTGGTGCCGACGACGTTGACGGTGACGGTGGTGGTGGTGCCGTCGATGCTGGCGACGGTGAAGGTTTCGAGCTTGGTTTCGCCTTCCTTCAGGGCCTGGACGGCCGGGAGGCTGTTGTCGAGCTGATAGATCCACGCGCCGCTGCTGTCGACGGAGAATTTGCCGTAGGCGCCGGCGGCGTTGGTTTGCGGCTGGAAGGCGGCTTCGCCGGCGTCGGGGTCGATGATCGACAGGGTGCCGGAGGCGGTGCTCTGGGCCGGGGTGTCTTCCTTGACGGTGCCGCTGCCGCTGCCGAGCACCGCGGTGTCGGCGACCGGGGTCACGTTGATCGTGAAGGTCTGGGCCGGCGACAGGGCGCCGTGCTGGTCGGCGACCTGGAACTGGAAGGTCGCGTAGTTGAGGCCGTTTTCGTTGGCGTCGGGCGCGAAGCTGAGCTTGCCGGCGGCGAGGTCGGCGGCGCTGACGACGAGCGGGCCGGTGATGGCCACGCCATTCAACAGCAGGCTGCCGTTGGTGGGCTGCGAGGCGATGCGGACGGCGCCGAGGCTGTCGCCGGCGTCGCTGTCGGTGAAGGGGAAGTCGGCGCCGGTCAGGACGCGGGCGGTGTCTTCGGCGGTGGTGGCGGCCGAGGGTGCGCTGGCGGGCGCGGCGTTGGTGCCGGTGACGTCGATGGTCAGCGTGGTGGTGGCGGTGCCGCCCTGGCCGTCGGAGACGGTGTAGCTGAAGGTGTCGGTGGCGTGCTGGCCGGCGGCGAGGCTGTCGTCGGTGGCGGTGTAGGTGTAGCTGCCGT
>SSSX01000273.1 GCA_015657735.1 Zoogloeaceae bacterium | reverse complement strand
ATCATCTACCCCACGCTGAAACCCGAACGCCCCGCCGACCCCACGCCGCCGCACGGCTTCTCCGCGCTGCCCGCCGAAACCCTGCGCTACACGCTCGACCTCACCGATCGCGAGCAGATCGCCGACCTGCTGGCGATGACGCCCCACCTCCACCGCGCCACCGCCGACGGCCGCGCACGCGCCGCCGCGCTGACGAGCCTGACGCTAACCGTGGACGTCCGCCTGACGCGCCTGATCCGCGAGGACTGATCCGGCACGGCCGTGGCGCCGGCCGGCGCCACGGCATGGCCCGCCGCCCGCCGCCCGCCGCCGCTCAATAATGCGGCGGAATCTCCTCCCGCGGATCGCGCGCCTCGGCGCTCGGCGTGGCGGACTGCATCTGTTGGTAGAGTTGCCGGATCTGCCGCTGCAGCGCGTCGATCTGTTCCTGCTGGCGGTGCACGGTCATGTTCAGCGTGTCCACCAGATCTTCGGTGAGGGCGAGCTTGATCTCGATTTCGGTCAGTCGGGATTCCATGGTGGCCCGCGGGTAAGGTTGCGATGGGTGGATTGTTCCAGCCTGCGGCGGCGGCGCCAAGTCCGGCGGCGACGGCGGCCTCAGGCGCGGATCACCAGCCGGTCGTCTTCGCACCGGATCGGCATCGCAAAGCCGAACAGATCGGCGCGGGCGGCCAGTTCGAGATCGGCCGGCGGCAGGTTGGGCCAGGTGCCGGCGCTGAAACGCTGCCCGAAATCGGAATCCCGCACGCGCTGCGCGAAGGCATCCGGCGCGGGCCGCTCGCCGCGCAGCAGGGCTTCGATGTAGTCGGCGCAGGCAATGTCCTCGTCGCCGTCGCGGTCGACCCATTCGCCGGTGATCACGAAGCACACCTCGTCGGCGCCGGTCGCGCCGACCGCCTCCGCCGTCGCCCGCGCGCACACCAGACTGGTGGCGAACAGCCGGCGCGCCCGGCGGAAGCGCTGCAGGCCGCGCACGCCGGCGGCGGTGCTCATCACCACCTCGCGGCCGGCCAGATCGGCCGTCAGCAGGCGCGACGGTGAATTGCCGAAATCGAAGCCCGGCGCCGGATCGCCGCCCGCGATGGCCCCCACCGACACGCCGTGCGCCAGCCGGGCGCTCAGCTGCAGCGCCGCCGCCGCCCCGTCCACCGGATAGATCGCCGCCGCGCCGCGGGACAGCGCCACCGCCGCCGTCGTGAACGAGCGCAGCACGTCGATCACGACGACCGTATCCTGCGGCACGGGCTGATCCTGCAGACGGTTGAGGAAGAAACGGGAAAATCGCATGGCGGACCGGTGGCGGAGTGGATGGGATGTGGGATGGGCAAGGCGCGGGCTCGCGCCGCGCCGGCCGCAAACTTAGCCTTGCCGCGCCGTCCCGGCAATAGACCGGCTGAAAAACGGCGGCCGCCCCCGGCCGCCTCGACTCCCCCGGCGCGACAGGGGATAATGATCGGTTGCAAGCCGCCACCCGGACCGGAGACGAGCGGCAATCCTCCCCGAGAGCCCAGCATGACCCACACCCGTAAACAGCTCGAACTCCTCGCGCCAGCCAAGAACGCCGACATCGGCATCGAGGCCATCAACCACGGCGCCGACGCCGTCTACATCGGCGGCCCGGCCTTCGGGGCGCGGGCCAATGCCGAGAACAGCGTCGCCGACATCGAGCGCCTGACGCGCCACGCGCACCGCTACGGCGCGCGGGTCTTCGTGACCACCAACACCATCCTCCACGACGCCGAGATCGACAGCGCCGCGCGCCTGATCCGCCAGATCCACGCCGCCGGCGCCGACGCGCTGATCGTGCAGGACATGGGCCTGCTCGAACTCGACCTGCCGCCGATCCAGCTCCACGCCAGCACGCAGACCGACATCCGCCACCCCGAAAAAGCCCGCTTCCTGCAGGACGTCGGCTTCTCGCAGATCGTGCTGGCGCGCGAGATGAGCCTGCCGGAAATCCGCAAGGTCGCCGCCGCCACCGACTGCACGCTGGAATTCTTCATCCACGGCGCGCTGTGCGTCGCCTTCTCCGGCCAGTGTTACATCAGCCATGCCCACACCGGGCGCAGCGCCAACCGCGGCGAATGCTCGCAGGCCTGCCGGCTGCCCTACGACCTCGCCGACAAGGATGGCAACCTCGTCGCCAGCAACCAGCACCTGCTGTCGATGAAGGACAACAACCAGAGCGCCAACCTGCGCGCGCTGGCCGAGGCGGGCATTTCCAGCTTCAAGATCGAAGGCCGCTACAAAGACATGGCCTACGTCAAGAACATCACCGCCCACTACCGCCTGCTGCTCGACGGGATCATGGAAGACGCGCCCGAGTACTCGCGCACGTCGGCCGGGCGCAGCACCTTCCTGTTCCAGCCGCTGGCCGACAAGACCTTCAACCGCGGCGCCACCGATTACTTCGTCAATGGCCGCACCGCCGACATCGGCGCCTTCGACTCGCCCAAGTTCGTCGGCGAACCGGTCGGCAGCGTGATCCGCCTCGACGGCCGCCAGCGCCGCCACTTCGACACCACCAGCGCCGTCGAGCTCCACAACGGCGACGGCCTCAGCTTCTACGACCGCAAGGGCGAACTGGTCGGCCTGCGCGTCAATCGCGCCGAGAAGATCGGCGACGACTTCCGCATCCACACCGCCGAGCCGCTGCCGGCCGAACTCTTTCCGGGCAGCGGCCTGTTCCGCAACCGCGACCACGAGTTCGAGAAGATGCTCGAGAAGAAATCCGCCGAGCGCCGCATCGCCGTGGATGCCGTGCTCGCCGAAACGCCGGACGGCTTTGCGCTGACCCTCACCGACGAGACCGGCGTGTCCGCCAGCGCCGCACTGCCCCACGCCAGGGAAGCCGCCAAGGATGCCGGGCGCGCCGTCGCCAGCCTCAAGGACGGCCTCGCCAAACTCGGCGCCACCATCTTCAGCGCCCGCAGCGTCGAACTGCGGATCGGCGAACCGTGGTTCCTGCCTGCCGGCGCGATCAACGCATTGCGCCGCGACGCCGCCGACCGGCTCGAAGCCGCCCGCCGCGCCGCGCTGCCGGCCCTGCCGCGCCGCGCCGCCGTCGAACCGCCGGTGCCCTACCCGCACACCGAGCTGTCCTACCTCGCCAACGTGCTCAACCAGAAAGCGCGCGATTTCTACCACCGCCACGGCGTCGAACTGATCGAAGCCGCCTACGAGGCCAACGAGCACGTCGACGACGCCTCGCTGATGAT
>SSSX01000272.1 GCA_015657735.1 Zoogloeaceae bacterium | reverse complement strand
CTGACGGCCGGCCGGGCGGGTGCGGCGATCAGAACGGCATCGCCACCAGCGGCTTGTGACGCATGTGCAGACGCAGGCCGAGGGCGGCGAGGTGCTCGTCCTGGCGGCTCAGGATGGTCTGCGCCAGCGGCAGGAAGACGTCTTCCTCGTACTTGGCGTGCGCCTGATAGTTGAGCACCAGCTGCTGCAGCAGCGACACATCGACGTTGGCCGGGCCGCCGGTGGCCACCGCGCCCAGTTCCGGCTCGAGCTTCGACCATACCGACTCGAGATGGCGGTGTTCATGCACGAGGCGGTCGACGATCGCCTGCACCCTGGATTTTTCCTCCCCCGCTGCGGCGTTGGCCAGCACGATCGGAAACAGCTCCCGCTCCTCGTCGCCGTGGTGCTCGAAAATCACGCTGCGGAAGAAACGCACCGATTCGGCGGCGATCCTGCGGGCCTGCATCGCCGGTTCGAGCAGCGCGGGCAGCTGGTCGAGGGCCTTCAGGTGGGTGACGATGCCGGCGTGGCAGTCGGAAAAACTGTCGATCGGCGCGGTGTCGGAATTGCGGGTCATGGGGTTCTCCTTGGCATGATTTATGATTTGGCTGGTCGCAAACGGCGCGGCGGGTGTTCGACGCCGCGCCCGTTTTTTTGCCGACCAGCCTGCAGCCTATCCCACTTGCGCGCCCGGATATTTGAGGAAGCTCAACTGCGAACCGGGCGCCGCGGATTGGCGCCACCGCACGTCGCGGCCACGTCCGCACTTGACGCACCGCACCAATTGGTTGAAAATGCGGCGAGGAAGAGGGTTTGACCCGGTCCCGCAGCGGCTTGAACAAAACCCGGCCGGACCGCCCCCGAGCAACCCGCTTCCGGAAAATCAGGTCACCGCTGAGTCGGTCTGATTCTTCTGTCGGGCACGCCGTCGTACCGCGTCGCATCGCGCACTTCAGCATCACGCCCTTCATCTGCGCCCGCCACACTGGCTGCAGACCGCTCACGCACCGGCCCGCCGAACTCCGTGCCGACATTCAAACGCCCTGCCCGACCCGGGCCGCGGCAAAAACCTGGCCCACCAAGGCGGTGGCGGGCCGCAGCCGGCACACCACCGCAGCCCGTCGCGGGATGCCGCCCGGCGACCCACAAGGAGCCCCAGCATGGCCAAGGAAGAACTCATCGAAATGCACGGCAAGGTCACCGAAGTCCTGCCCGACGGACGCTACCGCGTCACCCTCGACAACGAACACAACCTCATCGCCTACGCCGGCGGCAAACTCAAGAAGAACCACATCCGCATCATCGCCGGCGACGAAGTCACGCTGGAGATGTCGCCCTACGACCTCAGCAAGGGCCGCATCACCTTCCGTCACCTGCCGGCGCGCACCGGCCCGGCACCCACCCCGGCTCCGCGCCGCTACTGATCCCGGCCGCCGCCGGAGGCGGCAAACATGGCGCGGGCGTGACAAATCCCGCAAGCTCGCGCCATCCGCGCCCGGTGTCCTTGCCGTAACCGGATGCGCTTGCTACCATGCGCCCCGCTTTCGGGTTGCCGGATTCTCCGTCCGGGCCACCACAACCCACCGGTCCGCTCATGTAGCTCAGTGGCAGAGCACTCCCTTGGTAAGGGAGAGGTCGGCAGTTCAATCCTGCCCATGAGCACCACCCTCCCCCGGCCGCCGTTCAGCGCGGCGCAGCAAGCTTCACAAACTTCAGCGTGAACTTGTCGCTCTCCCCGATCGCCAGATATTTCGCCCGGTCCACGTCCTTCATGCGCAGGCTCGGCGGCAGCGTCCACACGCCTGCCGGGTAATCCCTGGTGTCGCGCGGGTTGGCCGCCATTTCGCCGCGGGCCACCAGCTTGAAGCCGACCTGCTCGATCAGCGCGACGACCTCGTCCTCCCGCAGATAGCCCGACTGGAGCTGCGCCGCCTGTGACAGATCGCTGCGCCCGCGGTGATCGACGACGCCCAGCACGCCGCCCGGCTTGAGCGCGGCGTGGAATTCGCGCACCACCTCGACGACATTGCCATCGACGATCCAGTTGTGCAGGTTCGAGAAGGTCAGCAGCAGATCCACCGATTCCGGCCGCACGGCCTGCGCCAGGCCCGGGCTGTGGGCGATCCGGACCTTGCCGTAGAGCGCCGGCGCCCTGGCGATGCGGGCCTCGACCGCCTCGTGCTCGGCCTTGCCGGCCTGCGGGTTGTGGGCGCCGGCATGCAGCGCGGCGATGTACTCGCCCTTGTCGCGCAGATACGGGGCGAGGATCTCGAACCACCACACGCCGACGCTGGGCCAGATCTCCACCACCGTCTGGTCGGCGCGCAGGCCGAAGAAGGCCAGCGTCGCGGCCGGCTGGCGGGCCGCGTCGCGCTGGCGGTTCGTCGCGCTGCGCTGGGGACCGTCGATCCACTGCTGCAGGTCGGCATCGCCGGCCGCCTGGGCCGTGCCGATGTGCAGGGCGGCAAGCGCGGACAGCAGGATTTTCACGACTGGTCGCATGGTTCGGGTCACCGTGTTCGAAGTGGGGAGCGCGATTATCCACCGCTGGCAGACTTGAGGCACACTCCCACGCCTCGCATGCCGATGTGTGCAGCATGAACGACGACGCTCGACGAGGTGCGGATGCGGCTGAGGCTTCCTCTTTCCCTGTATTTTTCGCGGCTCGCGGCTAAGCCGCTGCAGGGCATCCGCCTGATCGTCGCCGGCGGCGCGGTGGCGGCGCTGGGCATCGCCTGGTTCGACACGCTGTCGTCGCTGCGCCACAACGAGGATGCGGCCCGCGAGCGGGTCCGCGGCGAGGCCATGATCCAGGCCCGGGCCGCCGGCGAAACCGTGCAGGCGACCCTCGACCGCTTCGACTTCGCCCTCAAGACCGCCCGCATCGCCACCCTCGAAGGCCCGCAGGCGCAGGAAATCCAGGGCCGCATCGTCACCGAGGCGATGCCGTCGCGGCTGGTGCTGCAGCAGTTCCGCATCGACGCCGACGGCTACCTGGGCTACACCTCGCTCGGTCCGGCGCCGCGCAACTTCCTCGGCGACCGCGACTACTTCAAGGAACTGGCCGCCGAGCGCAGCGACAAGCTGGTCGTCAGCACCCCGGTGCTGGGCCGGCTGACCAACAAGTGGAGCATCCAGATCGCCCGCGCCGTGCGGCGTGACGGCCGCTTCGACGGCGTGGTGGCGCTGGCCGTCTCGCCGGACGTGTGGGCCGCGCAACTGGCGCGCTTCGGCAGCGGCCCGCGCGACGCCCTGACCCTGCTCAGCCCCACGGGGCACGTGCTGCTGCGCACCCTCGACCCGGGCGCCCACTACGGCAAGCAAGCGCCGCCGGCGCGCGAGTACATCACGCATCCCGAGCTGCACGAAGGCTTCTACGTCGCCCACGCCAGCGTCGACGGCGTTCTCCGCCAGTACGCCTGGACGCGGCTGCCGTCGGGGCTGGTGATGCTGTCCGGAATCGCCCTCGACGACGCGCTGGCGCCGATGCGCCGGCAGAACGCCTGGTCGCGGCAGCGCGCGGCGATGTTCAGCGCCCTCTTCGTGCTCGTCGTCGGCGGCCTGCTGGTGGCGCTGCGCCGCCACGAACGCGTCGTCGGTCAGCTCGCCGAGCGCGAAGAGCACCTGCGGGAAGTCCTCGACAACATGGCCGAAGGCATCGTGATCGTCGACGCCGACAACCGGATCGTCGACATCAACCCGGCCTTCAGCGCCATCAGCGGCTTCGGCGGCGACGAACTGCGCGGCCGCCCGGTCGCCGCGCTGCCCGCCGGCAAGCCGGGCGGCATCAGCCTGGCCGACCTCCTCGGGCCGGCCGACAGCCGCCACCTGCGCGGCGACTTCGACGGCCAGCGTCGCAATGGCGAGGCCTACACCGGCCACGCGGTGATCTCCGCGGTGCTCGGCAGCCACGGCCAGGTGGCCCACCGGGTGGCGCTGATCGCCGACGTGACCGAACGCCGCCGCCGCGACGACGAAATCTGGCGTCAGGCCAACTTCGACCGCCTGACCGGCCTGCCCAACCGGGCGCTGATCGGCGACCGCCTCGACAGCATGCTGCACCACGCCCGCCGCCACGGCTCCGAAGTGGTGGTGCTGTTCATCGACCTCGACCGCTTCAAGCCGGTGAACGACCGCTTCGGCCACGACGTCGGCGATCTGTTGCTGCAGCAGGTCGCGCTGCGCCTGCAAAAGCTGTTCCGCGACGAAGACACCGTGGCCCGCCTCGGCGGCGATGAGTTCGTCGTGGCGATGCCGAGCCAGGATGGGGCCGCCGCGATCGGGCCGACCGCCAGCAAGGTCGTCGCCAGCCTGTCGCAGCCTTTCGAGGTGGCCGGGCACACGCTGCAGATCGCCTGCAGCGTCGGCGTCGCCCTCTACCCGGCCGACGGCGATTGCGCCGAACGCCTCCTCAACGCCGCCGACCACGCCATGTACCGCGCCAAGCACGCCGGCCGCGCCCGCTGGAGCGCCTGACGCGGGCGGCCCGCGTCAGGGCTGCGGGTCGTCGTCGCGGCGCAGGAAACCGCGGCTGATGTCGCGCAGCAGGCCGATCTGCGCGCGGAACGCGCGGCAGCCGCGGCAGAACACGAGGTGCAGGCGCAGACGCAGGCGTTCGCCGACGCCGAGCGGCCGGTCGAGGCCCTCGGACATCAGGCGGGCAGCCTTCTTGCATGTCAGCATGGCGCAGGCTCCGCACCGAACCAGCCTTGGCTGAGGCATTGCCTCAAACCTGCGCGGGCCCGATGAAGGATGACGTGGCAATGGCTCGTCGTCAGGGAAAGGGTGGTGCAGATTTCGTCGGTTTCCAGGCCGAGGAACTCCCGCATCATGAAAACCCGCGCGGTGCGGGCCGGCAGCACTTCGAGACAGGTTTCGAAGACCTGCCAGAACTGGCGCTGCTCGAGCGCCGCGTGGGGGTCGCCCCAGGGCCGCGGACGGCTGTCCGGGCGCCAGTGCTCGCTGGCCGAAAAGAGCGCGTCGAGGGTTTCGTCCAGATCTTCCTCGTCCCGCTCGAGGCTCGATATCTGCACCGTGCGGCCGCGCTCGCGCAGCGTGTCGATGATCTTGTGGCGCAGGATCGTGAACAGCCAGGTTTTCAGCGCTGCGCGGCCGGCAAAGCGGTCGATGCCGGCCAGCGCCGCCTCGATGGCCTCCTGCACCGCGTCCTCGCCCGCCGCGTCGTCCTGCAGCTGCAGGCAGGCGAACTTGAGCATTTGCGGCCGAAAGCCCGAAATCATGTCGACCGCAGTGCTCAAACGCGCTCTCCCACGATCACCCCGCTGTGCCGCAAGGCCTCCAGATTGTGCCG
>SSSX01000271.1 GCA_015657735.1 Zoogloeaceae bacterium | reverse complement strand
GATGAAGCAGCCGGCTCAGCTCTCGGCCGAGCAGATCGGCATCTTCTCGCGGCTCTATCCGATGAATGCGCGCCCGGTGCAGTCGATGCGCGGCCGGATGATCAAGGAGTCGCGTTGAGGGATCGTTGCCTGAACTGATTCAGAGCAAAAAGGGCGGACAGGATTGTCCGCCCTTTTTGCATGGTGAGGCGCCGCGGCGGGCTCAGGCCTTCATCGCCGCGGCAGCGATGTCGAGGGCGCGCAGGCGCAGGTCGGGGTCGTAGATGTCGCAGACGACCATGAATTCGTCGGCGTCGGTGATCTGGGCGAGGCGGCCGAGGTCGGCGTGGACCCGTTCCGGCCCGCCGATGACCGCGGCGGCGAGGAAATCGCCGATGGCGGCGCGTTCTTCGGGATGCAGGCCGGCCATGAAGTGCTCGACCGGCGGCTGCAGGCGGCGGCGGTTGCCGGTGAGGATGCCGAGCACGCGTTGATAATTGCTGCTGGCGAGGTATTCGGCTTCGTCGTCGGTCGGCGCGGCGACCAGCGGCACGCCGATGATCACGTAGGGTTTGTCGAGTACCGCCGACGGGCGGAACTGGCTGCGGTACAGCTCGATGGCCTGCAGCAGCTGGCGCGGCGCGAAGTGGGAGGCGAAGGCGTAGGGCAGGCCGCGCTCGGCGGCGAGGCGGGCCGAGAACAGGCTCGAGCCGAGGATCCAGATCGGCACGTTGGTGTCGGCGCCGGGGGTGGCAGTGACGCGCTGACCCGGCTGGGCCGGGCCGAGCAGGCGCTGGACTTCGGTGACTTCGCGGGGGAAGTCGTCCTCGGTCTCGGGGCGGTCGCGGCGCAGCGCGCGCATCGTGATGCCGTCGGTGCCGGGGGCGCGGCCGAGGCCCAGGTCGATGCGGCCCGGGTAGAGTTCGGCGAGGGTGCCGAAGGCTTCGGCGACCACCAGCGGCGCGTGGTTGGGCAGCATGATGCCGCCCGAACCGACGCGGATCGACTGCGTGCCGCCGGCGATGTGGCCGACCAGCACCGCGGTGGCGGAGCTGGCGATGCCCGGCATGTTGTGGTGCTCGGCCACCCAGTAACGGGCGAAGCCGAGGGCTTCGGCGTGGCGGGCGGTGGCGAGGGCGACGGCCAGCGAGTCGGCCACGCTGCGGCCTTCGCGGATCGCGACGAGGTCGAGCATGGACAGCCTGATGTCTTTGAGCGTTTTCATTCCGGCATTTTAGGGACAGACCGGCGCGGCCGTCACTCAGGCAAAACCCGGGGGCTGCGTGGCGGCCGACGGGTCGCCGCCGAGGACGTCGGTGAGGAAGCGTTCGAGCCGCGGATCGGTGCAGAAGCCGGCGTTGAAGCGCAGATAGCCGGAGGGCTGGCCCTGCGGGCGGAAGACATTGCCGGGGGCGAGCAGGATGTTGGCGCGGGTGGCGCGGCGGGCCACATCGGCGGTGTCGGTCAGCCCGGGCACCCGCGCCCACACGAAGGGGCCGCCCTTGGGCTCGGGTTCGGGCTGCAGGCCGACCCGTTCGAGCATGCGCAGGGCCTGACCGGTGGCGTCGGCGAGGCGGCCCTTGAGGCGGTCGACCAGCTTGCGGAAGTGGCCGTCGGTGAGCAGCTGATGGATCAGCTGCTCGGCCAGTTCGGACGACGACAGCATCGAGACGATCTTGACGTCGGTGAACAGGTGGGCGAGGTCGGGCCGGCAGGCGACGAAGCCGACGCGCAGGTTGCCGGAGAGGGTTTTCGAGAAGCTCGAGGTGTAGATGACCCGCGACAGCTGGTCGAGGCCGGCGAGGCGGGTGGCGGCGTCGGGGGCGAGGTCGCCGTAGATGTCGTCCTCGACGATCATGAAGTCGTGCTTCTCGGCCAGTTGCAGCACGCGGAAGGCGGTGGCCGGGGAGAGGTTGCAGGCGGTGGGGTTGTGCAGCACCGAGTGGGTGAAGAACAGGCGCGGCCGGTGTTCGGCGAGCAGCGCTTCGAGGGCGGCGGTGTCGGGGCCGTCGGGGGTGCGCGGCACGCCGAGCAGGGCGACGCCGTAGAGGCGCAGGTTGCCGAACAGATTCCAGTAGCCGGGGTCGTCGACCAGCACGCAGTCGCCGGGCTTGAGGAAGGCGCGGCAGACGATGTCGAGCGCCTGGTGCACGCCGTAGGTCAGCACGATCTGCTCGGCGCTGGCGCCGATGCCGATTTCGGCCAGGCGCACCTGCAGCTGGGCGCGTAGCGGGGCGTAGCCCTGGGCCGAGCCGTAGCTCACCGGGCGGACGTCGGCGCGGCGCGTCAGCGCGCGCAGGGTGCGCAGCACGCCGGCTTCGTCGAGCCACGCGGCGGGCAGGCTGCCGGAGCCGGCGAGGATGCGGTCGGGGTCGGCGACGGCCATTTCGCGCATCAGCCAGGCGGCGTCGATGACCCGCTCGATGGT
>SSSX01000270.1 GCA_015657735.1 Zoogloeaceae bacterium | reverse complement strand
GCCGGCAGCCCCGGCCGCCGGCCCGGCCGGCGACGAGCACCCCGCTTAGGCGTCGGCGTCGGCCTCCGGCTCGTCGCGGAAGCTGCTGGCGATACCGGCGAAATCGCCGGCGATCTGCTGCAGCGCATCCACGATGTCCGGATCGAAATGCCGGCCGCGCTCGGCGATGATCATCGCGATGGCTTGCTCGTGGGGAAACGGCGGCTTGTAGACCCGCCGCGAGATGAGCGCATCGTAGACGTCGGCCACCGCCATCAGCCGCGCAGACAGGGGAATGGCGTCGCCGGCGATGCCCTGCGGGTAGCCGCGGCCGTCCCAGCGCTCGTGGTGGCCATAAGCGATCTCGGCGGCGTAGAGCAGGAAGGATTCGTCACTGACGCCGCCAAAAGCGCGCTCGGCCTGCAGGATCGCATCGCGGCCGGACTCGCAGTGGCGCTGCATGATCGCCCACTCCTCGGGCGTCAGCTTGCCCTGCTTGAGCAGGATGGCGTCCGGCGTCGCCACCTTGCCGACGTCGTGAAGCGGCGCCGACTTGAACAGCAGCTGGATCACCTCCTCGTTCAGCTGGTCGCTGAAACGCGGGTGCTCGCGCAGCGCCTCGGCGAGCAGGCGGACATAGTGCTGGGTGCGCCGGATGTGGTTGCCGGTTTCGTTGTCGCGCGCTTCGGCCAGCGCGCAGAAGGCGGTGATGGTGGCGGCCTGGGCGGCGATCACCTCCTGCTTGCTCGACACCAGCCGCGCCGCCTGCTCGCGGATCTCGGCGGTACGCTCGGCGACGAGCAGTTCGAGATCGGCGTTGCGCCGCTGCAGCGCGCGGGTCGCCCGCGACAGCGCCAGATGGGTGCGCACCCGGGCCAGCACGACGGGCGGCGACACCGGCTTGTGGATGAAATCCTCGGCACCCAGCGCGAAACCGAGTTCTTCGTCCTCGGGACGATCCAGGCTGGTCAGGAACATCACCGGGATCGAGCGCGTGGTTTCCGACGACTTGAGGCGCCGGCACACCTCGAAGCCGTCCAGTTCGGGCATCATGACGTCGAGCAGAATCAGATCGACCCGCCCGCCCTTGTCGAGGAAGCTCAGCGCCTCCTTGCCGTTGGTGGCAGGATGGACATCGTAGTGCTCCGACAGCACGTCTTCGAGGATCAGCAGGTTGTCGGCCTGATCATCGACAATCAATACTTGCGCACGTTGCTTCATTCCGTGCTCCCGGCTCGCCTTCGACGGCATCCGCCCCAACCCTTTCGTTCAATACCGTTCCTCTTCTCAGACCACTGGAAATCCGGACTGTCACCGATCCCATGGCCCTGATCCACAGTTTTCCGCCCGTCTCCACACCCCAGGCGCGGACGCTCATATTGGGCAGCATGCCCGGCGGCGCATCGCTGCGGGCGGGGGAATACTACGCGCATTCCCGCAACCTGTTCTGGCCGATTCTCGGCGAACTCGTCGGCGCCCACCCCAGCCTGCCCTACGCGCTGCGCCTGCGCCACCTCACCGATGCCGGCCTGGCATTATGGGACGTGCTGCAAAGCTGCGAACGTGACGGGAGTCTCGACGCAAGCATCGCGCCGGCGACGATCGTCCCCAACGACTTCACCGCCTTCTTCGCCCGCCACCCGCACATCGAGCGGGTGTTTTTCAATGGCGCAATGGCCGAAACCAGCTTCCGGCGTCATGTGCTCAAATCCCTGCCGGCGCAGCTGGCCGGCCTCCACTTGCAGCGCCTACCGTCCACCAGCCCGGCCAACGCCGCCTGCAGTTTTGCCGACCGCCTCGCCGCGTGGCGCGAGATCACCGCGATTCCCGCCGACGCGGCTCAACGCTCCAGCACATAGCGCCCCGGCGCGTCACCCAGCGCCGGACAAGCCTCGCTGGCGACCGGCGGCGCATCCACAAGCTCGCCGCACTGGGGCTTGAGCCACTCCATCCAGTCTTCCCACCAGCTGCCCGCATGCTCCTTCAGGCCGCTGCGCCAGTCGTCCGCCTTGTCGCTGCGCCGCGCCGGCCCAACCCAGTAACTGCGCTTGGGCGGCTTGACCGGCGGATTGACGATGCCGAGGATGTGTCCGGAACTGGACAGCACGAAACGCTTCGGGCCGCTCACGTAGTTCATCGTCCGGAAAGTCTGCCGCCACGGCGCGATGTGGTCGTCTTCGGCCGACACCGCATACACCGGCTGGACGATCGCGCCGAGGTCGATCGGCTCGCCGGCCACCGTCAGCGCATCCTTCTCGATCAGGCGGTTGTGCAGATAAAGCTCGCGCAGATACCACGAATGCATTGCGAAAGGCATCCGCGTGGTGTCCATGTTCCAGAACAGCACGTCGAAGGGCGGCGGCGTTTCGCCATACAGCCAGCCGTGCACGACGTAGTGCCAGATCAGACTGTTGGCGCGCAGCAGGCGAAAGGCCGAGGCCATCTCGGCGCCGTCGAGGTAGCCCTTGCGCTGCATGTTCTGGCTCAGGAAGCGGATGCTGCCCTCGTCGACGAAAACCTCGATGTCGCCCGGCTTGTGGAAATCGGCCAGCGTCGTGAACAGCGTCCAGTGGGCCACCGGCATTTCTTCCGGCGCGAAGTGGCGGTTCGCCCACGCCATGTAGGTCGTCAGCGCGGTGCCGCCGATGCAATAGCCCACCGCGTGCACCTGCGGCGACCCCGACAGGCTGCGCGCCGTATCGATCAGCGGCTGGATTCCGCGGGTCAGGTAGTCGTCGAAGCTCACGTCCCGCATGTCCTCGCCGGGGTTCTTCCAGCTCGTGATGAACACGTCGAGGCCCTGGTCGAGCAGATAGCGGATCATGCTCTTGCGCGGATTCAGATCGAGGATGTAGAACTTGTTGATCCACGGCGTCACGATGACCACCGGCATCCGGCACACCTGCGGCCGCGTCGGCGTGTAGTGCAGAACCTCGAGCAGATCGTTGCGGAACACCACCTTGCCCGGCGTCAGCGCCAGATTCCGGCCGACCTTGAAATCCTCGGGGTCGGTCATGCGGATGTTGCCGGCCTGCAGGTCATCGAGAAAATTGCGGAACCCGCGGACCAGACTGTCGCCGCGGGTTTCCATCGCCTTGCGCATCGCCACCGGATTGGTCCACAGGAAATTCGACGGCGCAATCGCGTTGAGTCCGTTGCGCCACCAGAACGCCGCCCGGCGGCGCTCCTTCTGCGACAGGCCCGGCGTGTCGTAGAGCATGTCCTGCATGTGGTGGGTGAGCACCAGATACCATTCCTTGACCAGATCCCAGGTCGGCGAATCGGCCCACACCGGGTCTTCGAAGCGGCTGTCGTCCTTGTTGGGTCTGGCCGGATCGGTGCTGGGCAAGCCGACCATGCGCCGCCAGGTATGCCACTGCAGCGCCCACAGGCTGCTCGACACCCGGCCCATGGCCTCGGCCAGTTCCTGGGGATGAGCCATCCACGCAAGCTGCGCATGAACCAGCGGCGCAGCCATCCCGAGGGGGTCCACCGACGATTCCACCGAATCGTGCAGCTCCCGCAGCGACTTGCGGGCCAGATCGATGGGCGGGGCAGGATCATGACGTGACATTGTCAGAAGCTCCTTCGTTGGGTTGGCGCCAAAGCGCGCCGATGCTGGATTCCGTACTGAGACAGATCGTGATCCAAGCCGCCTGCACGTCGATTGACATTCATCAATCCGGTTGCGAACATGGGGCGCTCTATAATCACAACATGAACTTTCCCATCGAGGAGCGACGCCATGTTCAAGAACATTCTGGTCCCCACTGACGGTTCCGAGCTTTCCGCTTCGACCGTATCGCGTGCGATCGATTTCGCCAAGGAGGCCGGCGCCAAGATCACCTTCTTCTACGCCCAGCCCGATTTCCCGACGCCGATCTACGGCGAAGGCGCGCTTTTCGACCCGACGACGCCCGAACAGTTCAGCCGCGCCGCCGCTGCCGAAGCGGAAAAAATCCTGTCCCAGGCCAAAGCCGCCGCGGACACCGCCGGCGTCGACTCGAGCAACGACACGGTCGTCAGCGAAGTTCCCTACGAAGCCATCATCAGCTCGGCCGAGCGCAATCGTTGCGACCTCATCTTCATGGCTTCCCACGGCCGGCGTGGCCTGAGCGGCCTGCTGCTGGGCAGCGAAACCCAGAAGGTTCTGACCCACAGCAAGATTCCGGTGCTCGTGTATCGCTGAGAGCCGGCAGCAGTTCCGCCCTGCTCCACAATACGAAGGCCTCGCAAACCAACGCGAGGCCTTTCGCTTTTCCGGACGGCCGCCGCCAGCGCGGCAGCCGACATCAGACCGTTTCCCGTGTCAGGCGGAATCGGTCCGGTTGATCTCGTCGGCAGTGCGCTGGAAAAACAGCGTGGTGAGACTCGACGCCGCGCACACCAGCCAGAAGCCGAAGAAGCCGATCGAGTAGGTGGCCACCCCCGAGTAATGCACCGGCGTACCGAAAAGGTATAACTCCTGTGGATTGATCACCGTAAAAAACACGATTTCAGCCATACCCGCCACCAGAAACGACGGCCACAAGACCTGAATCAGCTTCAACATGCTCCCGCTCCTCAATCAGCGAGTCCGGCGTCGGGACGCCGGACCTGCTCAATCTTAACTGCCGCTCGAACGACGTTCATCTTCGGCCATGTGCGTCCTGGCGAAGCGATACAGATAGCCCGCCATCACCACCACAAAGCCAATCGTGAACAGACTCAGCACCCCGATGTCGGTGCCGAACAACTCCTTCCAGGCCATGATTTCCTCCATGTCAGTCTACAGGTTTGAGATCGGCAGAATTGATCCTGATCTCGGTCTCTGCGGGGAGGAACGCGGCCCCTGACAGCCTCCAGCTGCGGGACTCATCTTCTAGCAAAACCTTCCAGTGGGCGCTTGCCAGCGCGGCTTGCATCCTGCCGCGGTAAACGCCGTCCTGGCGCTCCAGCACGAGCTGCTGGTCGAGCCCGCCCTTGGTGGGGTGGGCCAACGTCACCAGCAGCTTCGCCGGCAGGTCGACCCCCGGCTTCGCACTTAGCACGACGGACAGTTCGTCGGCGGTGAACTTGACCTGCCCGACCAGCCCACGCTCCTGAGCGGCGGCAGCCCGGGCAAGGGTCTGGTTGATCGCCAGCCCCTGCTTGTAATAGTCGTCAGCCACCAAACCGTCGAACGACGTGATCGCCAGCCAGAGGGTGACGAATCCGGCCACTACCGCCGTCGCCGGCATCAACATCAGGAGCCATGTCCAGTGCTCCTTGTACCAGGGTGTTTGAGATCGGGTGGCTTGGCCTGCGCTCATGTTCATCTGCTGGATTTCCTATCGTGGCATCAGAAATGCCGTTTTCTCGCGCACGCTGACCGTTTCGTCGTCGAGCGCCTTGACTTCGATGTAAATGGTGTTGGAACCCGGCTTGCCGGACTCCGGCGGAACGGCGACTTCGACAGTCACCGATTTCAAGCCGGCCGGATCGACTTCGAAAGGCTTGGCCGGCGTGATCTGGATTCCATCCAGCCCACTGACCGACAGCGCAAACCGGCGCGGCGACTCGGTCATGTTCATGACCTGCAGGTTGTAGACGTTGGCGATCAGCCCGCCTTCGACCTCGCGGCTGAGGGTCGACCGATCCTTGATGACATCCACGCGCAAGGTCGACCGCGTTGCCAGCCCCCACACGAAGGCGACACAGATCGCCACCAGCACCCCCGCGTAGATCAGGATGCGCGGCCGCATCACGTGACCGACGATCTCCTTGCGCCCCCAATGGCGCTTCATCGCGTTTTCCGTCGTGTAGCGGATCAGGCCCTTCGGGTAATCCATCTTCTCCATCACCTGATCGCAGGCGTCGATGCACGCCGCGCAACCGATGCACTCATATTGCAGTCCGTTCCGGATGTCGATCCCGGTCGGGCAGACCTGGACGCATATCCCGCAGTCGACGCAGTCGCCTTTCGAAACTGCGCGCGGATCGACCCCTTTCCGGCGGGCACCGCGGGGCTCACCGCGCTCGGTGTCATACGTGATGACCAGCGTGTCAGGATCGAACATCACCCCTTGAAAGCGGGCGTAGGGGCACATGTACTTGCACACCTGCTCGCGCATCACCCCCGCAAAGAGATACGTAAAGCCGCCGTAGAAGACGATCCAGAACAGCTCCCACGGGCCAAAACTCAGGGTCGCAGCCTCCCTGACCAATTCGCGGATCGGGGTAAAGTAGCCGACCAGCGTGAACCCGGTCCACAGCGACAGCGCGCCCCAGGCACCGAACTTGGCCGCCTTGAGGCCGAACTTGCGCGCGCCCATCGGCCCCTGGTCGAGCTTCATCCGCTGGGCGCGATTGCCCTCGATCTTCTCCTCGATCCACATGAAGATCTCGGTATAGACCGTCTGCGGGCACGCGTAGCCACACCACAGACGCCCCGCCACGGCTGTGAAGAAAAACAGGGAGTAAGCGCTGATGATCAACAGGATGGCCAGGAAGAAGACATCCTGAGGCCAGAAGATCCAGTCGAAGATATAAAACTTACGATCGACGAGATCGAGCAGCACGGCCTGCCGGCCGTTCCATGGCAGCCAGCAGAGTCCGTAGAAGAGCACCTGCGTTGCCCAGACCAGAATCCATCGCCAGGTCGCGAATCTACCCGTAACCGCCCGCGGATAAACCTTTTGCCGGATGGCGTACAAGGCTTCTTCGGTTTCGGCCCCGGCCTTGCCTTGGGGCGCACGCGACTTCGGATTTTCGAGATCGGGCTGGCTCATGATCTGAATTTAATAATATTCTAATATTTAATTTCAAAAACTCCCCGGGGCCGGCCCGGGGAGTTGTCTGTCGCAGGCAGCACGACGTCCTGCAAGCGATTACTTCTTGGCCTCGGCCGGCGCAGCGGCGTTGCTCGAAAGACTCAGCACATACGCAGCCAGCAAATGGACCTTGTCCTCGCCCAAAAATTCCTTGAAGGCGGGCATCTGGTTGGTACGGCCGTTGGTAACCGTCTCGATGATCGTCGTTTCGGCCGAACCATACAGCCAGGTCTTGTCGGTCAGGTTCGGCGCGCCGATGGCCGGCGTCCCCTTCCCTTCCGGCCCGTGGCAGGCCGCGCAGTTCTGAGCGAACAGATCCTTGCCCTGCTGGGCGCGCAGCGAGTCATGAGCCAGGCCGGACAGCGAACGGACGTAGTTCGCCACGTTCTTCACACCATCCGCACCGAGCGCCGGACCGAACGGCGGCATCATGCCCTGACGGCCGCCAAGAACG
Source organism: Zoogloeaceae bacterium (assembly GCA_015657735.1). Classification (GTDB taxonomy): domain Bacteria; phylum Pseudomonadota; class Gammaproteobacteria; order Burkholderiales; family Rhodocyclaceae; genus Zoogloea. The sequence continues at coordinate 2,300 of SSSX01000270.1, read as the reverse complement.
GTGGTCTTGATGGTGTCCGGCTCGCCGCCGTACAGCCAGTCGTTGTCGGTCAGGTTCGGGAAGCCCTTGGCGCCCTTGGCATCGGCGCCGTGACACTGGGCGCAGTAGGTCAGGAACAGGCGCTGGCCCATCGCGTTGGCTTCCTTGTCGCCGGCAACGGCTTTCAGGTCCATACCGCGGAACTTGGCAAAAATCGGACCGTACTTCTCGGCTGCCGCCTTCTGCTCAGCTTCCCACTGGCCACCGGACGACCAGCCCAGCTTGCCCTGATTGTTACCGAAACCCGGATACAGGGCCAGATAACCGATCGCGAAGATGATCGTGATCCAGAACATGTACATCCACCAGCGCGGCAGCGGGTTGTTGTACTCCTGCAGGGTTTCGTCCCAAATGTGATCGTGCAGACCCACCGGACCGGAGGTCCGCTTGGTGGTGTTCGAGACGAGCACGAACACGCAGAAACCGATACTCAGGAACACCAGCACCATCACGTAGGCGTTCCAGAAACCGCTAACAAAGTCAGCCATTTTTATTTCCTTCCTTGGATTGCCGACCGTCATGAGCGGCCGGCAAGTCGTCCTCGCTGAACGGCAGGAGCGCTGCCTCGTCGAATCCCTTCCGTGCCCGGCCGCTGAATGCCCAAAGGGAAATGGCGATGAAGCACACCAGCCCCAGGACGGTCACCACCGAGCGTACATCGTTGATATCCACGATCAGACTCCTGCGTTCTCAGAATGGTCGCCCAAAGCCGCTCAGCTGCCCGGGTTGATCTCGACACGACGGGCATCAGCATTGTCGCCGGAGCCGGTGATGCTGACCGGCGGCTTCATGTTGATCCTGTCTTCGGAAACACCCGCGGCCTTCAGGGCCTCGCGGACAGCCTTGGCGCGCTCCTTGGCAAGCTCGAGGTTCTTTTCGACGTCACCGGTCTTGTCGGTGTAGCCGGTCAGATCGATCTTGGCGTCAGCCTTGCTCTTGAGGAACTCGGCAGTGGCGGTGACGGCAGCGGCAGCTTCGGCGGGAAGATCGCTCGAACCGACGGCGAAGAACACCTTGCCAAGCGCGTCCGCGGCCGGCGCAGCGGCGGCCGGAGCCGGAGCAGCCGCAGCCGGCTTGCCCGCGCTCAGCGCAGTGCCGAGGCCCTGCAGGTAGGCAATCACGGTGTCGAGTTCGGTCTTGCCTTCGAGAGCCTTGCGGGCCCCCTTGATCTCGTCATCGGTATAGGGAACGCCCACCTTGCGCAGCGCGGTCATCTTGGCTTCGATGTCGTCGATCCTGGCCGGACGGTCGAGCCACGGGAAAGCCGGCATGTTCGACTCGGGCACGACGTCACGCGGGTTGAGCAGGTGGATGCGATGCCATTGGTCGGAGTAACGGCCGCCGACGCGATGCAGATCCGGGCCGGTACGCTTGGAGCCCCACTGGAAGGGGTGGTCATAGACGTACTCGCCGGCGACCGAGTAGTGGCCATAGCGCTCGGTTTCGGCACGGAACGGGCGGATCATCTGGGAGTGGCAGTTATAGCAGCCCTCGCGAATGTAGATGTCGCGACCGACCAGGCGAACCGGATCGTAGGGCTTGAGGCCTTCCACCGGGGTGGTGGTGGACTTCATGTGGAACAGCGGAACGATTTCCACCAAACCGCCCACGCTCACGGTCAGCACCGTGAAGAGCATCAGCCAGCCAACCTTGCGTTCGATAAAGTCGTGTTTCGATTGAGCCATGATTATTTTTCCTCCCGATCAGGCGTGGGCGCCGGCAGGTGCCAGCACCGGAGCTTCATAGGGCCGCTGACCGGCGATCGTCTTCACCATGTTGTAGAACATGATCAACATACCGCTCAGGAACAGCACGCCGCCGAGCACCCGGATAGCCCAGAACGGGTAGCTGGCCTTCACGGACTCGACGAAGGAGTAGGTCAGGGTGCCGTCCGGGTTGGTCGCACGCCACATCAGGCCCTGCATCACACCCGAAATCCACATGGAAGCGATGTACAGCACGATGCCGATGGTCGCGATCCAGAAATGGGCCGTGATCAGCTTGGTGGAGTACATCTCGGTCTTGCCGTACATGCGCGGGATCAGGTAGTACATCGCGCCGATCGACACCATCGCAACCCAGCCCAGGGCACCGGAGTGCACGTGGCCGACGGTCCAGTCGGTGTAATGGGACAGCGCGTTGACCGTCTTGATGGACATCATCGGACCTTCGAAGGTCGACATGCCGTAGAAGGACAGCGAGGTGATCAGGAACTTCAGGATCGGATCGGTGCGCAGCTTATGCCAGGCGCCCGACAGCGT
>SSSX01000269.1 GCA_015657735.1 Zoogloeaceae bacterium | reverse complement strand
CCGCCAGCTCGAAATCTTCGTCGCCGTCGCCCGCCACGAAAGCGTCTCGCGGGCGGCGGATGAGCTCGCGCTGTCGCAGTCGGCGACGAGTACGGCCCTCGGCGAGCTGGAGCGCCAGTTCGACACGCAGCTGTTCGACCGTATCGGCAAGGCGCTGCGGCTCAACGAACTGGGGCAGGTGCTGCTGCCGCATGCGGTGCAGCTGCTCGAACACGCCGCCGAGATCGAGACGCTGCTGGCCAGCAAGACCGACTACGGTCCCTTGCAGATCGGCGCGACGCTGACCATCGGCAATTATCTGGCGACGCTGATCGCCGCCGAGTTCCTGCGCCTCCATCCGAGCGCGCAGGTGAAGCTGTCGGTGCACAATTCGGCGACCATCGTTCATCAGCTGGTGCACTACGACCTGGACCTGGGGCTGATCGAAGGTGCGTGCCGCCATCCGGATCTGGTCGCCGAGCCGTGGGTGGAGGACGAGCTGGTGGTGTTCTGTGCGCCGGGCCACCCGCTGGCCCATGGCCGGCCGGCGACGCTGGACGAACTGGGCGCGCAGGACTGGGTTCTGCGCGAGGCGGGTTCGGGCACGCGGGAAACCTTCGACCAGGCACTGCGTCATTTCGGCGGCGAGCTGAAGGTCCGGCTCGAACTGGAGCACACCGAGGCGATCAAGCGGGCGGTGGAAAGCGGCATCGGAATCGGCTGCATCTCCCGCCTGGCGCTGCGCGAGGCTTTCCGGCGTGGCAGCCTGGTGGCGGTGGACACGCCGCAGCTCGACCTGCGGCGGCAGTTCCAGTTCGTCACCCACAAGCGCAAGTATGTTACCGCGGGGATGCGTGAATTCATCGCCCTGTGCCGCCGGATGACGGCCGGCGCGGCGCGCAGCGACCTGATCGAGCTGCCGTTCATTCCCTGAGCGCCGAGCCCGCGGCGGCGCAGTAACCCACAGCGGGCGTGGGCAAGGCTGTGGACAAGCTGTGGGGGTCGCTGTCATCTGGCGGACACAAAAGGGTTTTTTGGGATTGCCTAAAAATAGTGCAATGCTTTTCCGAGCGGCTTTCGGATAGTTTCAATCTATTCACAAAAATCCGGGGACAAGTTGTGGAAAAGCTGTGTGCCGGCAGGGCAGGGGACTGATCCGAAAGGGAAAAGCCCGGTCGCCTCAAAATGGGTCAGGGCCGTTCGGGGTGTTTGGGAGGGGGAGTTTTCCCCAGCAGGCGTGGGCAAGGGTGTGGAAAAACTGTGGGGTTGGGCGGCAAGCGCTTCTGCCACAAGGCTTTTGTGTCCCTGCCTAAAAATGAGGCAGGCAAAGGATGTGGCACGCAGGGTTAGAATCGGCGCCTTCCGTCAACTGCCCGAGCCGCTTCGATGAACTCCGTCGTCCGCTACACGATCCAGGCCAGCCAGCCCGCCGCCCACCTGTTCGAAGTCACGCTGCAGCTTGCCGCGCCCGATCCGGCCGGGCAGCGCTTCAGCCTGCCGGCGTGGATTCCCGGCAGCTACATGATCCGCGAGTTCGCCAAGAACATCGTCAGCCTGTCGGCCACGGCCGGCGGCGGGGCGCTGGCGGTGACGCAGTGCGACAAGCACAGCTGGCAGCTGCCGGCCGGCGTGGCCGGGCCGGTGACGCTGACCTACACGGTGTACGCGTGGGATTTGTCGGTGCGCACCGCCCACCTCGATCAGACCCACGGCTTTTTCAACGGCACCAGCGTTTTCCTGTGTGCCCACGGTTGCGAGGCCTTGCCCCAGCTGGTGGATATCCGCCCGCCGACGGGGCTCGAGGAGGCCGGCTGGCGGGTGGCGACCAGCCTGCCGGAAGCCGACGGCGAGGCGGGCGCGGCGGAGCGCTACGGTTTCGGCCTCTACCGGGCGGAAAACTACGACGCGCTGATCGACCATCCGGTCGAGATGGGCGGTTTCACGCTGGCCGAGTTCGACGCCTGCGGCGTGCCTCACGCGGTGGCGATCAGCGGTCGCCACGATTGCGACATGCTCCGGCTGGTGGAGGATCTGCAACCGCTCTGCGAGGCGCAGATCCGCCTGTTCGGCGAGCCGGCGCCGATGGCGCGTTACGTCTTTCTCGTGATGGCCGTCGGAGACGGGTACGGCGGGCTGGAGCACCGGGCGTCCACCGCGCTGCTGTGCAGCCGGGCCGATCTGCCCCACGCCGGCATGGAGGCGCAGACCGACGGCTACCGTCAGTTCCTCGGCCTGTGCAGCCACGAGTATTTCCATACCTGGAACGTCAAGCGCATCAAGCCGGCGGCCTTCGTGCCCTACGATCTGAGCCGGGAGAACTACACCCGGCTGCTGTGGGCTTTCGAAGGTTTCACGTCCTATTACGACGATCTGCTGCTGGTCAGGAGCGGGCGGATCGCCGAAGCGGACTATCTGACCCTGCTCGGCAAGACGATCAGCCAGGTGCACAAGGGCAGCGGACGGACCAGACAGAGCGTCGCCCAGTCGTCCTTCGAGGCGTGGACGAAGTATTACCGCCAGGACGAGAACAGCCCCAACGCGATCGTCAGCTATTACACCAAGGGGGCGCTGGTGGCCTTGCTGCTCGACCTGCGTCTGCGGGCCGACAGCCACGGCGCGCGCAGCCTCGACGACCTGATGCGCGCGCTGTGGCTGCGCCATGGCCGGACCGGGGTCGGCGTGGCGGAGGACGGCATCTTCGCGCTGGCGGCGGAGATCGGCGGCGCAGCGGTCGGCGGCTGGTTGCGGGAGCTCGTCGAAGGCACTGGCGAGTTGCCGCTGGCGGCGTGGTTGAAGCGGGTCGGCGTGGGCCTGCAATGGGAGGCGGCCAGCGCGGCGCCAGCCATCGGCGTGCGGACCGTCGCCGAAGGCGATCAGCTCAAACTCGCCAACGTCTACGACGGCGGCCCTGCCCAGACGGCCGGACTGTCGGCGGGGGACGTGCTGGTGGCGCTGGATGGCCTGAAGGTCAGCGCGGCCGGTTTCGACAAGCTGATGGCCAGACGCATGGCCGGCGACAGGGCGGAAATCCATGTCTTCCGGCGTGACGAGCTGATGTGCTTCGAGGTGGAACTGCAGGCGCCGCCGGCGGATACCGCCAAGCCCGAGCTGGACGCGGATGCATCGCCCGCCGCCGTGGCGTTGCGCACGGGCTGGCTGGGAGGTCGCGCGGCCTAGCCTCCGGGACGGGCGGCACGGCGGGCGCGCCGCTACGTCAGGCGCGTCAGGCGAAATAGCCGTGAATGAACCAGCCGTGGGGAGGCTGGCGTTCGCGGAAAACCCACACCAGGCTGCGGTCGTGGCGGCGGGCGACGAAGTAGTCGCGGCTGACCTCGGCGCCATCCCACCAGCCGGATTCGATCCGCTCGGGGCCCGCCAGCAGCTTGTCGGGCGCGGGCGGGCCGATCGGGCGCGGGTCGGGCAGCAGCCACAGCGGGCGGGGAGGCCGGCTTGGGTCGGGCGCCGCCGGGCCGTGCCGGGTTTGGGATGGCGACGGTTCGACCCCGCGCCAGGCGTGTTCGGGGCGGTGGTCGGGATGAGGGGCGAGGCAGCGCACGGCGTCGGCCCCCAGGCGCGCGCGCAAGGTGGCCAGCAGCAGGCCGGGGTCGCCGTGTTCGCCGGCGCCGGCATCGAAAAGATCGCTGCGCGGCGGTGCCAGCGGACAGGGCGCGTCGGCTTCGAGGCGCAGGGCTTCGACCGGCGCGGGCAGGGCCTGGCGGCTCAGGTGTTCGCGGGTCAGCAACTGGCAGCGGGCCATGTCCCGGCAGAGGGTGCCGAGGATGATGTCGAAACGGGTTTCGCGCGGCTGGCCGCGATGGTCGGCGGCGAGGCGTTCGAATTCGAGCACCAGCGTGAAGCGTTCGAGCCCGGCCTGACGGGCGTCCAGCCAGCCGCCGAGCCCGGAGAGCAGGCGGCGGACGCCGAACAGCAGGGTCTCGACCTGCTCGCTGGGGGTGGGCAGGGGGAGGCGGCTGGCGTAGCGCGCCGGCGGGATGAACCACGGGCGCGGGTCGGGCGTGGTGCCGTAGGCGCGGTCGAGCAGGTCGGTGACGGCCTGGGCCTGACGCCGGGCGAGGCCGCTGCGCGGCAGGCGGCGGATGTCGGCCAGCCGGCGCGCACCGATG
>SSSX01000268.1 GCA_015657735.1 Zoogloeaceae bacterium | reverse complement strand
CTGTGCCAGCCCTTCCAGCTCGGTGGCGACACCGCCTACGTGTCGGCCAGCATCGGGATCACCCTTTTCCCCGCCGACGGGCAAACCCCCACCGACATCCTGAAAAACGCCGATCAGGCCATGTACCACGCCAAGGAAGAAGGCCGGAACCGCTTCAGCTACTTCTCCCCCGACATTCAGGCCAACGCGCTGCACAACCTCCAGCTCGGCAAGGATCTGCGGCTCGCGCTGGCCGCCGGCCAGCTGTCGCTGCACTATCAGCCCATCCTGCACCTCGCCAGCGGCCGCCCCGACAAAGCCGAAGCCCTGCTGCGCTGGACCCACCCCGAACGCGGCGCCATCCCGCCCGCGGTCTTCATCCCGGTGGCCGAAGAGCTCGGACTCATCGACAGCCTCGGCAGCTGGGTCTTCGAGCAGGCCACCGCCGCCGCCCGGCGCTGGCAGCGTAGCCTGCCGCCCGGGCGAGACCCGGCGTCGGCGGTCCAGATCACCGTCAACACCTCGCCCCGCCAGTTCGCCAAGGGCCGCTCGCTCACGCATCTCCTCGACCGCCTCGCGGCGCTCGAACTGCCGGGCGCCTGCATCGCGCTGGAAATCACCGAACGCCTGCTCCTCGACGAACACCCGGCGGTCACCGCCCAGCTGGCCCACCTCGGCGCCGCCGGCCTGCAGCTGTCGATCGACGACTTCGGCACCGGCTACTCGGCGATGGCCTACCTCAAACGCCTCGACATCGATACCCTGAAGATCGACCGCTCCTTCATCCGCGACCTCACCACCGACCCCAGCGATCTGGCGATCACCGAAGCCATCATCGCGATGGCCCACAAGCTCGGCCTGACAGTGGTCGCCGAAGGCGTCGAAACCGCCGCCCAGCGCGACCGCCTGGCCGCCGCCGGGTGCGACTACGGCCAGGGCTACCTGTTCTCCGTCCCGCTGCCCGAAGAAGAATTCTTCGCCTTCCTCGCCACCCACCGCCCATGAGCCCTCCCGCCCGCGTCGCCCCGCCCGCCCCGGCCGGCAAGCCTCCCTCCCCCGAGGAACTGCGCCGCTACGACCTGCTGCTGGCCGGCTTCGACCTGCTCGACCAGGCCATCGCGGTGTTCGACGCCACGCCGCGGCTGGTCAGCTGGAACAAGGCCATGCTGCGCCTGCTCGATTTTCCCGAATCGCTGGCCCGGGTCGGCACCCCGTTCGAGGAGTTCGTCCGCTTCAACATCCGCCGCGGCGAGTACGCCAGCGATGGCACCCCCGAACCCGACGACACCGAAGTCGAACGCCTGGTCGCCGAACGCATGGCCTCGGTGCGCGCCTTCCTGCCCCATCAGGCCGAGCGCATCCGGCCCAACGGCCGGGTGCTGGCGATCCGCGGCGTGCCGATCCCCAATCTGGGTTTCGTCAGCCTGTGGACCGACATCACCGAACAACGCCGCTACGAGCAGCTCATCGAAAGCCAGAACGCCGAGCTCGAAACCCGCGTGCGCGCCCGCACCGCCGAACTCGAAGCGGCCACCACCCGCCTCGACAAAGTCGCCGCCCAGCTCGCCCGCAGCGAAGAACGCCTGCGCCTGATCCTCGACGCCATCCCGGCGATGATCGCCTACGTCGACGCCAGCGAACGCTACCGCTTCGCCAACCGCGGTTACGCCGAGTGGTTCGGGCTCGACAAGAACAGCATCGCCGGCCGGACCATCGCCGAAGTCTTCGGCGCCAGCGCCTATGCCCAGGTCCGCCCGCACCTCGAGCACGCCTTCGCCGGCGAGCAGGTCAGCTACGAATATTCGCGGACCGACCCGTCCGGCCGGCAGGTCTACGCCCGCAGCGCGGTGGTGCCGGAAGCCTCCGAAGCCGGCGGCGTGCAGGGATTTTTCGTGCTGTCGATCGACATCACCGAGCAGAAGGCCAGCCAGGCCGCGCTGATCCAGGCCCAGAAGATGGAAGCCGTCGGCCAGCTCACCGGCGGGCTCGCCCACGACTTCAACAACCTGCTGACCATCATCACCGGCAACCTCGCCACGCTGCGCGACAAACTGCCCGCCCACCAGGGCTTCGAGGACCACCTCGAACCGGCGCTGTCGGCCGCCCGGCGCGGCACCGAGCTGATCCGCCGCCTGCTCACCTTCTCGCGCCAGCAGCCCCTCGACCCCTGCCCGGTCGAAGTCGGCGCCCTCGTCCACGGCATGAGCCAGCTGCTGTCCCGCTCGCTGACCGAACGCATCGCGATCCGCCTCGAGCTGCCCGCCGCCAGAATCCACGCCCTCGTCGACCCGCACCAGCTCGAAAGCGCGCTGCTCAACCTCGCCATCAACGCCCGCGACGCGATGCCCGACGGCGGCGTGCTGACCATCGCCGTGTCGCGCCGCCACGTCTCGGGCGGCCTCGCCCGGCTGGTCGAAGTGCCGCCCGGCGACTACGTCCAGTTCGACGTCTCCGACACCGGCGTCGGCATCGCCCCCGAGCTGCTGCCGCGCCTCTTCGAACCCTTCTTCACCACCAAGGCCTTCGGCGCCGGCAGCGG
>SSSX01000033.1 GCA_015657735.1 Zoogloeaceae bacterium | reverse complement strand
GTCACCGGCGCGCCGGAACGCGGGGCGGCGCTGATGCTGGCGTTTGGCCTCGGCACGCTGCCCAACCTGATGCTCGCCGGCCTGATCCTCAAGCGGCTGCGCGACGTGGTGCGGAACCAAGCCGTGCGTACCGGGTCTGGACTGATGGTGCTGGCCTTTGGCGTTTATGGGCTGGTCACGACGCCGTCCCTCGGCAGCAAGCTGTGGAACGGGGTCGTCTGCCATTTCTGATTGCCTTCCCATTGAATTCCGCGGATGTCTCATGAAAACCCGTCTCCAACCTTTCGTCCGACTGGCGTCGCGATGAGCGACGGAGCGGGAGCGCGCTACGACCTGCCGGTTTCCGGGATGAGCTGCGCGGCGTGCGCGGTGCGGCTCGAGAAGGTTCTGAACCGTCTGCCGGGCGTCGAGGCGAAGGTCAATTTCGCCACCGAAAAGGCCCGCGTGTCGACCGGGCCCGACGGCGCCGCGGCGGCCGACATCCTCGGCGCGATCCGCAAGGCGGGCTTCGATGTGGCGCCCCAGGTGCTCGAACTCGGCCTGTCGGGGATGAGCTGTGCAGCCTGCGCGGCGCGCATCGAGAAAGTCGTCAATCGCCTGCCGGGGGTCGAGGGCAGCGTCAACTTTGCCGCCGAGACGGCGCGGCTGCGCTACACGCCGGGGCTGGCCGATCCGGCGATGATCGTTGCGGCGATCGCCAGGGCCGGCTTCACGGCGACGCCCGTCGCCGGCCGCGACCGCGAAGCCGAGCGCGCCCGCAAGCTCGCCGCGTTCCGCGCCGAGTTGCGCCTGTTCTGGATTTCGGCGGCACTCAGCCTGCCTTTTGTCGTGCAGATGGCCGGCATGCTCGGCACCGGCCTGCACGGCACCGCCCACCACGACGAATGGCTGCCGCGCTGGGTGCAGCTGTTGCTGGCGACGCCGGTGCAGTTCTGGATCGGCCGGCGTTTCTACAAGGGCGCCTGGTCGTCGCTGCTTGGCGGCGGCGCCAACATGGACGTGCTGATCGCGCTCGGCACCAGCGTCGCCTACTTCTTCAGCCTGGCAGTGGTGCTGCTCGGCCGCCACGATCTGCACGTCTACTTCGAGGCCTCGGCCAGCATCATCACCCTGGTGCTGCTCGGCAAGCTGCTCGAGGCGCGGGCGCGGGCGCGCACCTCGGCGGCCATCGAGGCGCTGCTGCGCCTGCAGCCGCCAACGGCGTGGATCGAGCGCGACGGCCAGCTCGTCGAGGTGCCGGTCGAGCAGGTCGTCGGCGGCATGGTTTTCGTGCTGCGTCCGGGCGACGCGGTGCCGGTCGATGGCGAGGTGCTGTCGGGCGAGTCGGCGGCGGACGAGGCGATGCTGACCGGCGAGAGCGTGCCGGTGACCAAGGTTGCCGGCGACAAGGTATTCGCGGCGACGGTGAACGGCAGCGGCGTGCTGCGCTGCCAGGCCACCGGCGTCGGTGCCGAGACGCTGCTGGCCGGCATCGTGCGCCTCGTCGAGCAGGCCCAGGGCGGCAAGCCGGCGGTGCAGAAGCTGGCCGACCGCATCGCGGCAATCTTCGTGCCGGTGGTGGTGGCGATCGCGCTGGCGACCTTTGCCGGCTGGTGGTGGTTCGGCGGCGAGCTGGCGCCGGCGCTGGTGAATGGCGTCGCGGTGCTGGTCATCGCCTGCCCCTGCGCGCTGGGGCTGGCCACGCCGACGGCGGTGATGGTCGGCACCGGGCAGGGCGCGCGGGCCGGCATTCTCGTCAAGAACGCCGAGGCGCTGGAACTCGCCGAGAAAATCCGGACGCTGGTCGTCGACAAGACCGGCACGCTGACCGAAGGCCGGCCGGCGGTGCTGGCGCTGCACACCGTGGCCGGTGCCGCGCGGAGCGAACTGCTGGCGCTGGCGGCGAGCCTCGAGCAGACCAGTCACCATCCGCTGGCCCAGGCGGTGGTCGCCGCGGCGCGGGCCGAGGGGCTGGCGTGGGGCATGGCCGATGCGGTGCAGGCGGTCGGCGGCAAGGGCGTCGCGGGCAGCGTCGGCGGCCGCGAGGTGCTCGTCGGTTCGCCGGATTTTCTGGCCGGGCGCGGCGCGGCGCTGCCGGCGGGGGTGCTCGATCCGCTGCTGGCGGCGGCACTGACGCCGGTGGGCGTCGCCGTCGATGGCCGTGCGCTCGGCGCGCTGGGCATCGCCGATCCGCTGCGCGCCACCTCGAAAGCGGCGGTGGCGCGCCTGCAGGCGCTGGGCGTGCGGGTGGTGATGCTGACCGGCGACCACCCGGCCGCCGCGGCACGCATCGCTGCCGAGGCCGGCATCGCCGACTTCCGCGCCCAGGTGTTGCCGGGCGACAAGGCGGCGGCGGTCGAGGCGCTGCGCGGCGACGGTCTGGTCGGGATGGTCGGCGACGGTATCAACGATGCGCCGGCGCTGGCCGCGGCGGACGTGTCGTGCGCGATCGGCGCCGGTTCCGACGTGGCCATCGAGGCGGCCGACCTGACGCTGGTGCGCAATGACCTCAACAGCGTCGCCGACGCGATCTCGCTGTCGCGGGCGACCCTCGGCAAGATCCGTCAGAATCTCTTCTTCGCCTTCGTCTACAACGTGCTGGGGATTCCGGCGGCGGCCCTCGGGCTGCTCAATCCGGTCATCGCCGGCGCGGCGATGGCGATGAGTTCGGTGTCGGTGGTGAGCAATTCGCTGTTGCTGCGGCGCTGGCGGCCGGGCAGAAACTGAAAGGAACAGGCATGGAAAACGTGGTGATCAAGGTCGGCGGCATGAGCTGCCAGGGTTGCGTCAAGAATGTCACCGGCGCGCTGTCGGCGCTCGATGGCGTGGCGAGCGTCGAGGTGTCGCTCGAGGCCGCCGAGGCGCGGGTCGGCTACGATCCGGCGAAGCTTTCCGTCGAGGCGCTGCGCGGCGCTGTCGAGGACGCAGGTTTCGACGCCAGCTGATCTATAATCATTGGCTGGATTTCATAAAACGGGAGGTAGAAAACATGGGTTTCGATCAAGTCAAGGCGGGCAAGGACGTTCCGAACGACGTCAACGTGATCATCGAGATTTCCGCTCAGGGTGATCCGATCAAGTTCGAAGTGGACAAGGACAGCGGCGCCGTGTTCGTCGACCGCTTCATGGGCACCTCGATGCGCTACCCGATCAACTACGGCTACGTGCCCCACACCATCGCCGGCGACGGCGACCCGGTGGACGTGCTGGTGGTCACCCCGTTCCCGCTGCAGCCGGGCGTCGTGATCCGCGCCCGTCCGGTCGGCGTGCTGAAGATGGAAGACGAAGGCGGCGTGGATGCCAAGGTCGTTGCCGTGCCCGTTTCCAAGCTCACCCCGCTGTACGACAAGGTCCAGACCATCGACGACCTGCCCGAACTGCTGATGAAGCAGACCGTGCATTTCTTCGAGCACTACAAGGATCTCGAGCCCGGCAAGTGGGTCAAGGTCACCGGCTGGGGCTCCGTCGAGGAAGCCAAGCAGGAAATCCTCAACGGTCTGGCTGCCGCCGCCAAGTAAGCGCTTCACCCGGTTTTGCCGAACAAGGCCCGCCCCGTGCGGGCCTTGTTGTTTAGGCCGCCTGACCCGCTGCGTGGCCGCTGGCCCACGCCCACTGGAAGTTGTAGCCGCCGAGGTGGCCGGTGACGTCCATCACCTCGCCGACGAAATACAGTCCCGGCACTTTGCGCGCCTCCATCGTCTTGGACGACAGTTCCCGCGTGTCCACGCCGCCGAGGGTGACCTCCGCCTTGGCGTAGCCGAGCGTGCCGTCGGGCGTGATCACCCAGCTTTGCAGCGCCGTGGCGATGGCGTCGAGTTCCTTCGCGCCGAACTGGTGGGTCGGCCGGTTCCAGCCGCGCTGCTCGCACCAGGCGTGGGCGAAGCGCTTGGGCAGGCGGTCGGCCAGCAGGTTGCCGAGCAGGCTCTTGCTGCGGGCGCGTTCGGCCAGCCAGGCGCGCACGTCGTCGGCGGGGAACAGATTGACGGTGATCTGGCTGCCGCCGTCGCCGCCGCCGTAATCGCGGGCCTGCCAGTAGGACGACACTTGCAGGATCACCGGCCCGGACAGGCCGCGGTGGGTGAACAGCAGGTTCTCGCGGAAGCGTCCGGCGCCGCATTCGGCCACCGCGTCGAAGGCCATGCCGGCCAGCTCCTTGTAGATCGCCAGCTCGTCGGGCGGCAGCGTCAGTGGCACGAGGGCCGGCTTGGGCGGCACGACGGCGAGGCCGAACTGCGCGGCGATCCGGTAACCCAGCGGCGAGGCGCCGATCTTGGGAATCGACAGGCCGCCGGTGGCGACGACGAGGTT
>SSSX01000267.1 GCA_015657735.1 Zoogloeaceae bacterium | reverse complement strand
TCCGGCGGCCGCGGCATGGGCAGCGGCGACAACTACCGCGCCGTGCTCGAACCGCTGGCCGACAAGCTCGGCGCCGCGATGGGCGCCAGCCGCGCGGCGGTCGATGCCGGCTTCGTGCCCAACGACTATCAGGTCGGCCAGACCGGCAAGATCGTCGCCCCGCAGCTGTACGTCGCGGTCGGCATCTCCGGCGCCATCCAGCACCTCGCCGGCATGAAGGATTCGAAGGTGATCGTGGCGATCAACAAGGATCCGGAAGCGCCGATCTTCCAGGTCGCCGACTACGGCCTCGTCGCCGACCTCTTCGAAGTCGTGCCGCAACTCGTCGCCGCACTCTGAGCACCCGCCGGGGCGAACGCGTGTTCGCCCCTCGCCCATCGATCGAAGTCCGCGGGCGAACCCGTTCGCCCCTCCAGCCCGCGCGCGGCTGAACCCCCATTCAAGGAGCCCCCATGAGCTACATCGCCCCCGTCAAGGACATGCTGTTTGCCATGAACGAACTGGCCGGCCTGCAGGAAATCGCCACCCTGCCCGGCAACGAGGAAGTGTCCTCCGATCTGGTCGAGGCCATTCTCGACGAGGCCGGCAAGTTCGCCGGTGAAGTTCTCGCGCCGATCAACGCCCCCGGCGACCGCCAGGGCAACCGCTGGAAGGACGGCGTGGTGAGCACCGCCGACGGCTTCAAGGAAGCCTACGCGGCGTTCTGCGAAACCGGCTGGAACGGCATGCCGGCGTCCACCGAGTTCGGCGGTCAGGGCCTGCCGGTCAGCGTGTCCACCGCGGTGCTGGAAATGTGGAAGTCGGCCAACATGTCCTTCTCGCTGTGCCAGATGCTGACTCTCGGCGCCGTCGAGGCGATCGCCCACCACGGCGCCGACACGCTCAAGCAGACCTACCTGCCCAAAATGGTGTCCGGCCTGTGGACCGGCACCATGAACCTCACCGAACCGCAGGCTGGCTCCGACCTGGCGGCGGTCCGCACCCGCGCCGAGCCGCGCGGCGACGGCAGCTACGCCATCACCGGCACCAAGATCTTCATCACCTGGGGCGAACACGACATGGCCGAGAACATCGTCCACCTCGTGCTGGCCCGCCTG
>SSSX01000266.1 GCA_015657735.1 Zoogloeaceae bacterium | reverse complement strand
CTGTCGACGCACAACAAGCTGGCCCTGTGCGACGCGCTCACCGAATTCCTGCAGGGCGAACTGCCGCTCGATACCGGCGATGCCAACATCGGCCGCGACGAGCTGATCGGCGAACGCCGCAAGGACGCGCTGGACTACGTCGCCATGGTGCGCCGCCGCTGGCAGTGGCTGCTCGACTCGCTCGACCTGCCGCTGGCCGAGGCCGAACCGCATTTCGCCGAATACGGCGTGGTGGCCGGCGAGCTGTCCAACCGCGCCGCCAACCCGCGCCTGTTCCACCGCCTGCAGGACTACTCGGTGCGCACGTCGTGGAAGACCGAGCTGCGCGCGCGCCTCGAAAAGATTTTCGACGGCGCGCTGTTCGGGCCGGTCCGCGAGGAGCTGCGCAAGGTTCACAAGCAGGTGCTGCGCGGCCGCGTCTTCGTCGCGCTGCACATGCACGCCGGCGACGGCAACGTGCACACCAACATCCCGGTCAACTCCGACAACTACGAGATGCTGCAGAGCGCCAACCGGGCGGTCGACCGCATCATGGCGCTGGCCCGCTCGCTGGACGGCGTGATCTCCGGCGAACACGGCATCGGCATCACCAAGCTGGACTATCTCAGCGACGCCGAGATGGCCAACTACTGGGCCTACAAGCAGAAGGTGGACCCGGACGGCCGCTTCAACCGCGGCAAGCTGATGAAGGGCGGCAACCTCGACAACGCCTACACCCCCAGCTTCAACCTGATGGGCCACGAGTCGCTGATCATGGAGCAGACCGCCATCGGCGAGATCTCCCACGACATCAAGGACTGCCTGCGCTGCGGCAAGTGCAAGCCGGTGTGCTCGACCCACGTGCCGCGCGCCAACCTGCTGTACAGCCCGCGCAACAAGATCCTCAGCACCTCGCTGCTGATCGAGGCCTTCCTCTATGAAGAGCAGACCCGCCGCGGCGTGTCGCTGGCCCACTGGGCCGAGTTCGAAGACGTGGCCGACCACTGCACGGTGTGCCACAAGTGCGAGAAGCCGTGCCCGGTCGACATCGACTTCGGCGACGTGTCGATCAAGATGCGCAACCTGCTGCGCGAGCAGGGCAAGAAATCCTTCAACCCCGGCAAGGCCGCGGCGATGGCCTTCCTGACCGCCAAGGACCCGGCCACCATCAAGCTGATCCGTACCACGATGATCGGCTGGGGCTACCAGGCGCAGCGTCTTGGCCACCGCATCGGCAAATCCCTCGGGCTGATCCAGGACCAGATCCAGCACCCGCCGGCGACCCTCGGCAAGCCGCCGCTCAAGGCCCAGGTGATCCACTTCATCAACAAGCCGATGCCCGGCGGGCTGCCCAAGCGCACCTCGCGCGCGCTGCTCGACATCGAGGACGACACCATCGTCCCGGTGATCCGCAACCCGCAGGTCCGGCGCGACGAATCCGACGCGGTGTTCTACTTCCCCGGCTGCGGCTCGGAGCGCCTGTTCAGCCAGGTCGGCCTGGCCACCCAGGCCATGCTCTACCAGGTCGGCGCCACCACCGTGCTGCCGCCGGGCTATCTGTGCTGCGGCTACCCGCAGACCTCGGCCGGCGAAGAAGACAAGGGCCAGCAGATCACCACCGACAACCGGGTGCTGTTCCACCGCGTCGCCAACACGCTCAACTATCTCGACATCAAGACGGTCATCGTGTCGTGCGGCACCTGCATGGATCAGCTGCTGAAGTATCAGTTCGAGAAGATCTTCCCGGGCTGCAGGCTGCTCGACATCCACGAGTACCTGATGGAAAAGGGCCTCAAGCTCGACGGCATCACCGGCACCCGCTACATGTATCACGAGCCCTGCCACACGCCGATGAAGGTCCATTCCGGCATCAAGGTGGCCAATGAGCTGATGGGGACGCGGGTCGATCTCAACGACCGCTGCTGCGGCGAATCCGGCACGCTGGCGGTGGCCCGCCCCGATATCTCCACCCAGGTGCGTTTCCGCAAGCAGGAGGAGATCGAGAACGGTGCCGAGAAGCTGCGCGGTGCCGACGCCGCCACGCCGGTCAAGATCCTCACCTCGTGCCCGAGCTGCCTGCAGGGCCTGTCGCGCTACAGCGGCGATGCCAACGTCGACGCCGACTACATCGTCGTCGAAATGGCCCGGCACATCCTTGGCGAAAACTGGATGGCCGAGTACGTCGACAAGGCCAACAGCGGCGGCATCGAGCGCGTGCTGCTGTAGGCCGGAGGCCCGCGCCGGACGACCGGGGCCCGCCGCGTGCGGGCCCCGGCGCATCCAGGCGCGGCCGGAAAACGCTTCGTGCTATCCTGCGGCCCCGTTTTTCAGGTTGTGCGTGGGCACCGCCGACAGACATGAACGACGAACAGAATTCCTTCCCGGCACCCGATCCAGCCGAGGCCGCCAAGCCGGCTCCGCGTCGCAAGGCGCCGGCCCGCGCCAGCCGCAAGAAGGCTGCGGCGCCCGACGCTGGCGCCGACGCCCCGGCGGGCACCGAGCAGCCCGCGCCGTCCGCCGAAGCGGCTCCGCCGGCGCGGCCGCGGCGTCCGCGCAAGCCCAAGGCCCAGCCCGCCGAGGTGCCGGCCGTCGAGGTGACCGCCGATCTGTTCGCCGCCGAAGCGCCGCCTGCGCCGGTCGCCGCCGCCGCGCCGGCGGCGGATGACACGCCGCCGCTGCCGGATGTGCTTGCGGTGCCCGCCGCCGTCGATGCAGCCGGCTCGGCCGACAGCGACGCCGCCGACAGCGACGCCGAGCCGGCCGACGATGCCGGCTCGCGGCGCCGCCGCAAGCGTCGCCGGGGT
>SSSX01000265.1 GCA_015657735.1 Zoogloeaceae bacterium | reverse complement strand
TGGGTGATCGTGAACAGCTGGACGAACAGCACGCCGGCCAGGGTGCCGGTGACCAGCGCACCGATCGGGTGCATCAGGTCGGAGCCGGCGCAGACCGCCACCAGGCCGGCGAGGGGGCCGTTGTGGATGAAGCCCGGGTCGTTCTTGCCGAGGATCATCGCCGCCAGCGTGCCGCCGACCATCGCCATCAGCGAGTTGAGCGCCACCAGGCCGCTGACCTTGTCGAGGGTCTGGGCGGACATCACGTTGAAGCCGAACCAGCCGACGGTCAGGATCCAGGCGCCGAGGGCCAGGAAGGGGATGTTGGAGGGCGGGTGGGCCGCCACGTTGCCGTCCTTCGTGTAGCGGCCGCGGCGGGCGCCGAGGAGCAGCACCGCCGGCAGGGCGATCCAGCCGCCGACCGCATGGACCACCACCGAGCCGGCGAAGTCGTGGAACTTGGCGCCGAAGGCCGCTTCGACCCACGGCTGGAGGCCGAAGTTGTCGTTCCAGGCGATGCCCTCGAAGAACGGATAGACGAAACCGACCAGCAGGAAGGTGGCGATGCTCTGCGGGTGGAACTTGGCGCGCTCGGCGATGCCGCCCGAGATGATCGCCGGGATCGCCGCGGCGAAGGTCAGCAGGAAGAAGAACTTCACCATCTCGTAGCCGCTCTTCTGGGCCAGCACGTCGGCGCCGCTGAAGAAGTTGGCGCCGTAGGCGACGGTGTAGCCGATGAAGAAGTAGGCGACCGCCGACACGCAGAAATCGGTCAGGATCTTGACCAGGGCATTGACCTGGTTCTTCTTGCGGACCGTGCCGACCTCGAGGAAGGCGAAGCCGGCGTGCATGGCCAGCACCATGATGGCGCCGAGCAGCACGAAAAGAACATTGCTGGCGTTGCTTGTTTGCTCCATTTTGGGCTCCAGAATCGAAGCGAAGCACCAAGCAGGTGCCGTGCCAGTTTTTCTTTCAGGGAAAATTCCAATAAATCAACGGCGTGATTGTTCTGCCGGGTTTTCTGTGCGCACCAGCGGCGTGCATAAAATCAACTTCTGCACCAAATCAAGGCGTACGCCGGCGTGGGAGCGCGGCGCCGGACGCCTCACCACGCGTTTTCCACCGCGATCTGCGCCGGAGCGGCCAGACGGCTGAGGCGGAAGCCGCGGTCCATCAGCGCCTTGTGGGTGTCGCGCACCATGTCGGGGCTGCCGCATATCATGAAGCGCGAGTCGGCAAGGCTGAAGGGCAGGCCGACCGTCGCTTCGAGGCTGCCGTCGCGAACCAGTTCGGGGATGCGGGCGTGAAGGGCGCCGGGCACCGTCTCGCGGGTCGCCACCGGCTGGTAGATGAGTTTGTGGCCGTGCTCGGCCCACAGCGGGTGGTCGCGCAGCGCGGCGATCTCGTCCTGGTAGGCCAGATCCTCGGTGACGCGGGCGCAATGGACGACGATCAGCCGCTCGAAGCGCAGCCAGGTGCTTTCGTCCTGCAGGATCGCCAGGTAGGGCGCCAGGCCGGTGCCGGTGCCGAGCATCCACAGGTCGCGGCCGTCGGCGAAGCGGTTGGTGGTGAAGAAGCCGTTGGCGGCGCCTTCGATCATGATTTCGTCGCCGACGCCGAGTTTTTCCAGCCGCGAGGTGAAGGCGCCGTCGGGCACCACGATGGAGTAGAACTCGAGATGCTCGTCCCAGGTTGCCGAGGTCATCGAGTAGGCTCGCCACACCGGCGCGCCGTTCTCCTTGAAGAGCCCGAGCCGCGCGAACTGGCCGGGCACGAAGCGGAAGCCCCGTTCGCGGCTGATACGGAAGGACAGCAGCCGCGGGCTCCAGCGACGTATCCAGAGCAGGGTGGCGGTGGTGTGGCGTGGGGCGTCCGGGGTGTCGTCCATGATGGTCCGCTCCGTGCAGGGGTTCTTCTGTCGAGACATCCGATCGCCCCGCTTCGTTCCGGCGCTGCGACGAACGGCCCCGGCGATGCCTGACGTGTTTGGGCAGCGAGGTGACGAAAAACGTCACGCTGCGACGCGGCATTCGGCCCCGGTGGCGGCCCGGCCGCCCGGGATTTTTTTCAAGTATCTGATTGTTAATGATTCATTGTTTTTTGCAAAAGCTGGCACGCGGGTTGCAATGGTTACGGCGTCGGGCTCCGGCCCGTTCCGAATTCAACCAGCGAGTGGAGATATGCACATGAAAAAGCAAGGCGGTTTTACCCTGATCGAACTGATGATCGTCGTGGCCATCATCGGCATCCTGGCTGCCATCGCCGTTCCCCAGTACCAGCAGTTCCAGCGCAAGGCGCGCTTCACCGAAGTGATCTCCGCCACCGGCGCGTTCAAGAGCGCGGTCGAACTGTGCATCCAGAACAACAACAACAGCCCGACGGGTTGTTCCAGCGGCAAGACGGGTGACGGCTGGTCCGTTCCGGCCAAGACCTCGGCCTCCGGCCACGTGACTTCGGTTGAAGCCGTCGATGGCGTGATCACCGCGGTCGCCACCAGCACCGACGGTCTGGCCGGTGAAAGCGTGATCTACACCCCGGACACCACCACCGACACCACCAAGATTTTCTGGAAGAAGTCGGGCTCCTGCACCACCGCGACCCCGGCGATCTGCTGATCGGTCCGATGTCCTGACCGCCGCCTGACGGCGGTCCGAACGACAAAGCCCGGAACGGCGCGAGCCTTCCGGGCTTTGTCTTGCTTGCGACACCTCCGTTGAAGACATTTCCCCGACACCATCCCGTGCCGGCCCGGCGCTGGGTCGACGCCTTCCTGTTCGGTGTGCTGGCGCTGCCGGTGCTGGTGCTGCCCGGGTCGTGGACGGTCCGCGCCGCGTCGGTCGGCGTGCTGCTGGCGCTGGTGCTGATCGCGGCCGGCCTGCCGCGGCTGAACGGCGTGATCCGCGTGCTGGCGCTGGTCAGCCTGCTGCTGGCGCCGCCGGTGGCGTGGTACGGCCTGCGCTTTGGCGTGGCGCCGGGCGAGGAGCTGGCGCTGACCCTGCGCATGAGCGATGCCCGCACGGTGGTCGAGTTCCTCGCCGACATCGCCGGCCAGTCGGCCAGCTGGCTGGTCGTCGTGCTCGAGGTGCTGGTCGTCGTCGCGCTGCGGCTGCGCCGGCCATGGCCGGCGGACCGGCGGCTGCGGCAGTGCGGACTGCTGGCGGGCCTGGCCTACCTGTCGATCGGTGTCGTGCACGATTCCTTCCTGCGCGGCGCGTTGGCCGTCGACCCGTGGGCCAGTCCGGAACGGGTGCTGCGCACCTACCCGGTGTCGCTGCTCCAGCCGCTGGCCATGCTCACCACGCCGCGGCCGGTGGCGGCCGGCATCGGGCCGGTGCGCGTCGTGGTGGCGGACGAGGCGAGCCGCGACGGGCACCCGCTGCCGCAAACCTATGTGCTGGTGATCGGCGAATCGGCCCGGGCCGACCGGCTCGGCCTCAACGGCTACCGTCGCGACACGACGCCCATTCTGGGCAAGATGCCCGACGTGATCAGTTTTCCCCACGTCCGCGCGGTGTCGGACTGCACGCTGCATGCCGTCCCGGCGCTGCTGACGATGGCCGACGCCGCCGGCTTGTCCCGCCAGCGGCCCGACCGCGGCGTGCCGACGCTGTTCGACTACTTCGGCGCGGCGGGTTTCTTCACGGCCTACGTGTCGATGCACGAGCCGGTCCTCGCCGAATCCATCGGCATCCGCGCCGACCACTCGCGCACGCTGCGCTATCTCAACCCCGACGCGCCGCTGCGCGACGACGCGCTGCTGCCCGAGCTCAAACGCCTGCTGCTGCTGCCGCGCGAGCGCAAGTTCATCGTGCTGCAGCTGATCGGCAGCCACTTCGAGTACGAGCAGCGCTACCCGCGCGAGTTCGCGGTTTTCGCCGGCGACGGCACGCCGGAAAGCGAACGCGCGGCGCGCTACGACAACAGCCTGCGCTACACCGACTGGATCCTGTCGCGCGTCATCGACGAACTGCGCGCCGTCGACGGCGAGGTGGTGCTGGCCTACGCCTCCGACCACGGCGAGAACCTCTACGACGACGCGCGGAGGCGCTATCAGCACTGCGGCAGCGTGACCCATGTCGACACCCTGCCGGCGACGCTGTTCTGGCACGCGCGCTTCCACGACGCGGCCCGGCTGCGCACCCTCGCCGCCAACCGGCTGCGCTATGTCGGCCAGGAGATGGTCGGCGCGACGCTGCTCGACCTGGCCGGGCTGCGCGTGCCCGACGCGGCGCTGCCCGCATCGCTGGCCGGTCCGTTCGGCGAGCAGGAGGTGCGTTACGTGATGGATGGTGGCAAGCTGCTCGGCTTTACGAAGGACGGGAGTCCGGCCCGGTGAAGTCCACCCAACTGCAATCCCCGAACTGCGACGAGCGCGAGGCGGGCACAGCGGTCGCGCTGATCGTCATCCACGCCATCAGCCTGCCCCCCGAACGCTTCGGCGGCGACGGCGTCGAGCGCCTGTTCACCAACCGACTCGATCCCGGCGCCCATCCGTACTACGCGGGCATCCACCAGCTGCGGGTGTCGGCCCATTATTTCATCCGCCGCAGCGGCGAGCTGATCGAATTCGTCGCGCCCGAGAAGCGCGCCTGGCACGCCGGCGTCTCGACCTGGCGCGGGCGGGAGCGCTGCAACGACTTTTCGGTGGGGATCGAACTGGAAGGCTGCGACAGCCTGCCGTTCGAGCCGGTCCAGTACGCGGTGCTGGCGGGTCTGCTGGCCGGGCTGTGCGACCGCTTTCCGGTGGAGGGCGTGAGCGGCCATTCCTACATCGCGCCGGGCCGCAAGACCGATCCGGGGCCGTTCTTTTCGTGGGGCCGGCTGCGCCGCGAACTGACCGCCCTCGGCCGTGCCGACCTGGTCGCCCGCATCGAGCCGGCAGGTGCCGCGGACGACGACGACCGCGCCGCGATGCGCTGGCCTTTTCCAGTCGCCGCGCGGCCCGGCTGAGGTCTGCCGGGCGCTGCCTGAAAGCCGCTGGTGGCCTCGTTCTGGCGGGGGCGGAGGGCGAAGAAGCGCGTCGCGCCTGCCATCCGGGGAATGCAAAAGGCATCCGTCCGGCAGCCCCGCGAGCCGGCATGGATTGACAAAAACAAGTCGAATCAATAGAATGCGTTTTGTGTGCAGTGCAGCATGCATTTTTTTGGTCAAGTTTTCTTAAACGTCGGTGCTGAAACCGTCGCATGGCCGGGCGTCCCGTTCCCGGTTACTGACCGTTCCGACGGTCTGGTTTCGGTGCTTTTTTTGGCACGCTGTCTGGTTGCGTCAGCGTGTTTGGATCAACCCCTGGCGACCTAGTCTGTCGAGTGCCGTCGGCCGGTTTTTGTGGCTGACGCGTTGAACCCAGCCCTGCTTTTCGGGGCGGTCGGGTGAAACCAAGCGCTTGTCCTGTTCCCTTGTTTTGACGGGGCAGGCGGCGTGTGTGTTCGGCGGACTGTGGCCACAGAAAGGAGAGCCCTATGTTCGCAACTCGTATCTCGAAGTACGCACGTCACGCGGCTTCATTCATGCTTCACTTCGCCCACGGCGGGCTTCTCGTCGCTGGCCTTATCGTCACTCTTTTCGTCGCATCGCGGATCGCCAACCATGGCGTCCAGGGCCTTTCGCTCGGCAGTCTGATCGGCGCCTCGTCGGCCGTGGTGGCGGAGGAGGCGGAGCCCGAGGTGGCCGATGCCACCGACGCCGCTCCGGTCAAGCTCAGCCCCGATCTGCAGCGCGTCAAGACCTACGTCGCCCGGCGCTACCAGGTTTCGGCGGTGGCCCTCGAGCCGCTGCTGGCCGCCGCCCAGCAAACCGGCCGCAGCGTCGGTGTCGATCCGCTGCTGCTGGTGGCCGTGATGGCCATCGAGTCGCGCTTCAACCCCTTTGCCGAGAGCCCGATGGGCGCCCAGGGGCTGATGCAGGTGATCCCCAAGTGGCATCCGGACAAGGTGGACGTCAAATCCGACCGCAGCGCGATGTTCGACCCCGACACCAACATCCGTGTCGGCGCGCTGGTGCTCAAGGAATACATCCAGGCCACCGGTTCGGTTCAGGGCGCCCTGCAGCGCTACAACGGTTCCAGCGACCCGTCCGCGCTGTACGCCAACAAGGTGATGGCGGTGAAGTCCCAGCTGAGCCAGGCGGCCCGCAGCGGCGGCAAGTTCGTCGGCGTCTGACGAGCCACGGGTCGGGTGCCAGCCCGACCCGGTTTTCCTGCTCTACAGTACTTTGCGGATGCGCTCCGCCGCCTCGACGAGCCGCGCCTCGTCGGTGGTGTAGGCGATGCGCAGGTGGCGTTCGGGGGCGTTGTCGCCGAAATCCACGCCCGGGGTGGTCGCCACGCCGGCTTCCTCGATGAGCCTGTGCGCCAGGCTTTCGCTGCTGTCGGCGAGATCCGCGATGTCGGCGTAGAGGTAGAAGGCGCCCTGCGGTTCGGTGGCGAAGCGGAAGCCGATGGCGCGCAGCGCCGGCAGCAATGCGTTGCGCCGGTCGGCGAAGGCGTGGCGGCGTTGTTCCAGGATTTCCAGCGTGCCCGGCGCGAAGGCGGCCAGCGCGGCGTGCTGGGCCGGCGTCGAGGGCGAGATGAAGAAGTGCTGGGCGAGTTTCTCGATCTCCCGCACATAGCCCTGCGGCGCCACCATCCAGCCGAGCCGCCAACCGGTCATCCCGAAATACTTCGAAAAACTGTTGACGACGAACACGTCGTCCAGGCGTTCGAGCGCGGTGCTCGCTTCGACACCGTAGTTCAGGCCCTGGTAGATCTCGTCGACGATCAGCACGCCACCGCGGGCGGCAACCACGTCGCGCAGTGCGGCGATTTCGGCGACGCTCAGCAGGGTGCCGGTCGGGTTGGCCGGCGAGGCGACGATCAGCCCGCGGGTGCGCGGCGTCCACGCCGCGGCAACCTGCGCGGGGGTCGGCTGGAAGCGGGTCGTGGCGTCGACCGGCAGCGAGCGCGGCACGCCTTCGAAGCTGCGCGCCAGATGCCGGTTGGACGGGTAGCCGGGGTCGGGCAGCAGCCATTCGTCGCCCGGATCGGTGAGCACCGCCAGCGCCAGCATCAGCGCGCCGGAGGCGCCGGGGGTGACGACGATGCGTTCGGGCGCCACATCGGCGCCGAAACGGTCGTGATAGAAACGGGCGATGGCTTCGCGCAGCGCGCCAAGGCCGAGGGCCGGCGTGTAATGCACGTGGCCGCCGGCGAGAAACCGGCGGGCCGCCTCGACGATCGGCGGCGGGCTCGGGAAATCCGGCTCGCCGACTTCCAGGTGGATGATGTCGCGCCCGGCGGCGGCCAGCTCGTGGGCGCGCTTGAGGATTTCCATCACGTGGAAGGGCTGGATGTCGGCCATGCGGCGGGCGATTGGGGTCATCGCGGAGTCCTGATCGGTGGCGGGGAAAGCGGGCCTCCGATTGTAGTGCAGGCGCGCCGCGGCCACGCCTCAGAACAGCGTCGTCAGCGCGATCCAGCGTTCCGGCAGCAGGTTCACGATCTGCGTTTCGAGCCACTTGTCGGCGCCGCTGAGAATCGCCACGCCGGTGAGGCCGATCAGCACGCCGAGGGCCTTCTTCGCGCCGTCGATGTGCGCCAGCACGCGCGTCCGCGCCCGCGCGAAGCCGCTACGCGAGGCGTAGGCGACGGCCACCAGCGGCGTCGCCGCGCCGATGCCGAACAGGCCGAGGATCAGCGCTCCGCGGCCGGCGCCGCCGTCGCTGGCGACGAGGGTCAGCGCCGAGGCCAGCAGCGGGCCGGAGCACGGGCTCCAGACCAGCCCGAGCACGCCGCCGAGCACAAAGGCGCCGCCGAGCGAACCGGCATCGAGGCGGCCCGAGGCGGCGTTGGCCGACGAGGCGATGGGCAGCATCAGTGCACTGAAGCGGCGGCCGAGGGCCGGCACCAGCATCACCGCCGCAAAGGCGATCAGCAGCGCGGCGCCGAAGTGGCGCACGCTGTCGGTGTCGATGCCCAGCGCCGGGCCGAGGGCGCCGAGGGCCAGGCCGATGGTGGCGAACGAGGCCGCCATGCCGCCGCCCATCGCCAGTGGCGCCAGCCGGTTGGCCTGCATGGCGCCGCCGACGACCAGCGGCAGGATCGGGAAAACACACGGCGACAGGGTCGTCAGGCTGCCGGCGACGAGGCTGAGGGCGAGGTGGGAGAGCGACAGCGTGTCGGTCATGGCGGGGCTCCGGCGGCTCAGAGCGCCGACTGCAGCGCGGCGCGCAGTCTGGCGGGGTCGGTTTCGCCGGCCAGGCGGGCGGTTTCCCGCTCGCCGCGATAGACGATCAGCGTGGATTGCAGGCGCACGCCGAGTTTCTGTTTCAGCGCGCGTTCCTGGTCGTAGTCGGCGACGAGCAGCGGCAGGGCCAGGGTGGCGTCGGAGCGGAAGCCGTTGAAGACTTTTTCCTGGGCCCGGCAGGTGGGGCACCAGCTGGCGTGGAAGTGCAGCGCGACCGGCTTGCCGCTGCGCTGGGCGGTGGCCAGCGCGTCGGCGGAATAGGGCTGGATGTCGAGCGCGCGGGCGGGCAGCGCGGTGAGCAGGCCGGCGAGGGCGGCGGCGGTGAGGCGGGAAGTCAGGCAGAACATGACGGGCTCCGGTGGGCGGTGATCGGCTGCCCATTAGTCGGCCCGCGCCGGCGGTTTCTTACAGTTGGGCTCCGAAAACCGCCGGCAGCTGCGGGTCGTGCCAGGCGAGGCGGCGGGTGGTGAAACTGAATTCGGCCAGCGTGGCGAGCGGCCCGCCGATTTCCGGGGCGGCGTAGCTCATCAGGCTCACGCCGTCGATGCGGCAGCGCAGCGCCGGGCCGGCGGCGAAGGCGTCGAGCTGGCGCTGGATGTCGGCGGTGGGCCAGGCGCCGGCGAAGAGGCCGACCGTGACGTGGGGCGTGTAGGGCCCGCCGGGTGCGTCGTGGGGGCTGAGGGCGCGGCGCAGCCCGGCGATGCCGCCGGCGGGATCGGCGACGGCCAGGAAGGGTGCCGAGCTGAAACTCGCCAGCCGGCCGATCTCCACGTCGAAGGGCGACGTGCCGAGCGCGTGCAGCGCGTCGAGCTGGGCGGCGAGGGCGGCCGGCCCGAAGTCGTCGGGGTGGCGCGGATCACCGGTCGGAAAGCCGCACAGCCCCAGCGTGACGTGGGGCTGGCGGCGGTAGCCGGCGAGGAGACGGCCGGCCAGATGGGTTTCGGCGGCGGCCACCGCGTGGCGCACCGCGGGGATGTCGACGTCCAGCGCCCACAGCGCGTAACGCGGACGGCCCCGGTGCCACTCGGGAAAGTCGCGGCGGACGTTGGGCAGCGTCTGCCCGGCCGCCGCGAAGGCCGCGCGGGCGTGGTCGAAGACGGAGTCCGGCGCCGTTTTCAATGGGCGGCCGGCAGACGGTCGCAGAAGCGGTGGCGCGGCTCGGGCAGGGTCTGGCCTTTTGCCTTGGCGCGTTCGGCCATCTGGGCGTGGTGCTCGGTGACGTAGGCGACGCATTCCTCGCGCGATTTGAAGCCGCGGATGCGCTCCTGGTGGGCACGGCGCTCGTCGGGCGTCATCAGACCGTAGGCGGCGCTGTTGCGGCGGTTCATGCGCCAGTTGCAGTTGGGGCCGGCTGCGTCGGCGGGCGCGGCGGCCTTCATGCACGGGTGGTGGGCGGGGCCGGCGCCCGGGCCCATCATGCCCGGCCCCATGCCGCCACCGGCGCCCGGCCCGGGCTGGGCCAGCACGCTTCCGCAGAGCAGCACGCCGGCGCAGGCCAGCAGGAATTTCCGATTGAAGAGGCGCATCTCGATCTCCCGGTGAAAAGGTTGCAGCCGGAGGCAAACAGCGGCTGCCGGATGAAATGGTAGACCCTGGCGACGGACTTGCAAGCACGCGGCGGCGCGGGCTTGCGCTGGGTCAAAGGGGCGGGGCGGGCGCCGACGGCGGCAGGTCGACCGGTCTGTGCCCGCGGCGGGCTCGGAGGCTGCGCCGTCGAGGTCCGGCCGCCGATCCGCTCCGCGCGGCGGCCGGATCAATCCTTCGCCGGTACGGCGGCGAGTTTTTCGACGGCGTGGATGGCCCGTTGCAGCGCGGCGTCGTCGAGGACAGGCGGGCGTTTGACGAACAGCCAGGACGCGTTTTTCGGATTGATGACGCGCACCATGTCGTTGGTGATGCGGGCGGTGTTCTCGACATACCAGCCGGGCAGCGCGAGGACAGCGACGACCGGCAGGCGTTCGCCGGTGGCGGCCTGCAGGTGGCGGGCCAGCCAGTCGGCCTGACGGCGGGCCTGCTCGACCGGTTCGGTTTCCATCCAGCCGGGGAACTTGAGACCCTTGCCGTCGTAGAGCACCTTGACCGATTCGCTGCCCTGACCGGTGGCGGGCTTGAGGCGTGACTTGGTTTCCACCGCGAAGATGCCGCCGGGGGTGATCACCACATGGTCGATGTTGAACTGCTTTGCCTGCACGTCGTGGATGATGCGGTTGCGACCGGCCAGCATTTCAGCGAGTTCCTGGGCGACGGCCTGCTCGGCGCGGATGCCGGCCCGCATCCTGGCAAGCTCGGGCAGCAGGCGGACGAGGCGCTGGCCGAGGACGCCCGACACGGCGAGGCTGCCGAGCAGAACGAGGGTGTCGATCAACCGCCAGTCGATGTCCGCGGGCAGGCGGCGGAGGACGATCAGGACGACGCTCATGCCGCCGACCATCGTCGCAGTCAGTATCAGATCCAGCCCCTTGTCCCGCATCAGGTCGAGCCGCGACATTAGACTGTCGGCCGGCAGGCGGCGCAGGTCGGTGGTCAGCGGGTCGCGGCGGGGCTGACGGTCCGCCCACCATTTGTAGCCATAGACCGCCGCCAGCAGGAGCAGCACCGGCAGGATGGCCAGGAATTCGACGATGGCGACCGAGATCATGCCGCTCCTCCCACGCGCCGGGCGCGGCCGACGACGACGAGGGGGCCGCGGAGTTCGCACGATTCGCGGGCGAAGCGCTGGG
>SSSX01000264.1 GCA_015657735.1 Zoogloeaceae bacterium | reverse complement strand
GCTGGCCGCATCCCACAGCCGCAAGGTCCAGTCGTGACTGCCGGACGCGATGGTTTTGCCGTCCGGGCTGACGGCGACGCTCGACACGATGCCCAGGTGAACCGCCGGCTGCCCGATCTGGGCGTGGCTCGCGGCATCCCAGCGGCGCAGCGTCTTGTCCCAACTGCCCGACACGAGGCGCTGCCCGTCGGGGCTGAAAGCCACGCCGGCGACGATGTCGCCGTGCCCGTCGAGCGGCGCGCCGAGCGGCCCACCGCTGCCGGCATTCCACACGCGCAGGCGGTTGTCGGCACCGCCCGAGACGATGCGCTGGCCATCCGCCGCAAAGGCCACGCTGGCGACGCCGTTGTCGTGGCCGGCCCACGGCTTGCCAATCGGCGCGCCGGACTCGCCGTCCCACAGGCGCAGCGTCGTGTCGTCGCTGCCCGACACGATGCGCCGCCCGTCGGCGCTGAAGGCCACCGCGGTGACGCCGGCCGTATGGCCGCCGAGCGGACTGCCGAGCGGTGTGCCGGCCTGCGCATCCCACAGGCGCAGCGTCTTGTCCTCGCTGGCGGAAACCACCCGCCGGCCGTCGGCGCTGATCGCCACGCTGCGCACCGCGGCGGTATGGCCGACCCACGCCGGCTCGTCGGCGACGTGCCAGACGCGCAGGGTCTTGTCGTAGCTACCCGAGATGAAGTGCCGGCTGTCGGTGCCGAAGACCACCTCGGTGACCTCGTCGCCGTGCCCCTTGAACGGCTCCCCGACCGGTGCGCCCGTGGCGCCATCCCACAGGCGCAGGGTCTTGTCCACGCTGGCCGAGACGATGTAGCGCCCGTCGGGGCTGAAGGCGACGCTGTTGACCGCATCGCCGTGGCCGTCGAGCGGCTTGCCGAGCGCCGCGCCGGTGGCTGCGTCCCAGATGCGCAGGCTGCGGTCGTCGCTCCCCGAAACGAGGCGCTTGCCGTCGGGGCTGAAGGCGAACGCATAGACCGGTCCGGCATGCCCCTGCAGCACGCCGGCCGCCGCGCCGGTGGCGGCGTCCCACAGTCGCACGGTTTTGTCGAAGCTGGCCGACACGATGCGCCGCCCGTCCGGGCTGTAGCCGATCGCATACACCGCGCCCTGGTGCCGCGCGGCGGGCGGGCCGAGCGGCGCGCCGGTTTCGGCGTCCCACAGCCGCACGCTGCCGTCCCAGCCTCCCGAGACGATGCGCCGGCCATCCGGGCTGAAGGCCACGCAGCCGACCTGCCCCTGGTGTCCCGCCATCGGCGCACCGACCGGCTGGCCGCTGGCCGCATCCCAACGGTGCAGCGTGGCGTCCTTGTTGGCCGACACGAAGCGCCGCCCGTCGGGGCTGAAGGCCACGCCGTTCACGTAGGCGGTTCGTTCGGTGGCGGTGCCGACCAGCGCCCCGCTGGCGGCGTCCCAGACGTGCAGGCCGCCCTCGCGACTGCCCGACACGATGCGCCGTCCGTCCGGACTCAGCGCCAGGGCGGTGATCGCTTCGTCGTTCTCGATCAGGCGTTCGAGCCGTCGGCCACGCACGAACTCGGACTGCAGCGCACCGAGCGCGGCGGCCGACGCTTCCGGGAAACGCCCCGCCGCCAGCCGGTGCGCGGCGAGCATGTCGAGCATGCCGAGGGTTGCGCCGCCCGGGCGCACGCCGGCCATCACGGCCGGGCTTTCGGCGGCCAGACGGCGGATCGTCGCCACCTCGGCGGCGTCACGCGCCTGGCGGGCGAGCCCCTTGGCCTGGACGGTGAGCCAGGCGGCGAACGCCGCCAGCAGGATCACCCCCAGGATGGCGATCATCAGCCGCCGCGACAGGCGCCGCTGCCGGGCCGCATCGTCCTTGGCCCGCCGTTCGGCCTTGAGGGCCAGATCGGCGCGCAACGTGGCCTGCTCGGCATCCTTCTGGAGCTGCCGCTCCTCCTCGTCGCGGCGGGCTTCGGCGGCGACTTCTTCGCGGCTCATGTCGATGAAGGACAGGATACCGGCCAGATCGGGCACGCCGGACTTCGGATCCCAGTAGCGCTCGGCCCACGCCGGCGTCGGCACCCAGGCCGTGTCGGCAGCATGGCCGCCGTTGCACCAGGCTTCGGCGCGGGCCAGCTCGACGCCGCGCAGCAGCACCGGATTGCCGCCGTAGTAATCCATCGCGCGCTCGCCGAGGCGCTGGAAGCCGATCGCCCGCTGGGCCTCGTTGAGGGTCCAGGTGTTGAGCCTGGACCACTGGCGGATCAGCGCTTCGTGGGAAATGTCGATGACGCTTTCCGGGTCGTCGTGGGCGCCGCTGGCGACCAGGAAGCACACGTCGTCGTCGGTGAACGCCGCCAGCACCGGCACGAAGCGCTCGGGCGGCAGCGCCGACCAGCGCACGATCTTCTTCAGCGAACACGGCCGGCGCACGATCTGGGCCGCCATCGCGCGCGCGTCACGAGCCGCGGTGACGGCGCGGAACAGCCATTCGGCGGCCTGCCGGGCGGCGTCGTCGAGCTCGCCGAAAACCTGGTCGGCATGCTGCCCGAGGGCCTTGGCGACGCCGCCGATGGCATCGTGATCGGCGCGCCCGATGAGCGGCTGCGTCGGGTCGCGCCGGCTCGCCGCGCTCCACATCCGTGCCAGCGCGTGCTGGAGCACCGGCAGCTGGTCCGGGTTGCCGTCGACCCCGTTGATCAGTTCCTCGATCAGGGCGTCGTCCACATCGCCGCCGAACAGCCGCGCCGGCCCGCGGATCGCCTCGTGGAGCTGATCGCGGCTCATCCGCGGGGTGAGGTACTGGCCGTGGTTGATGGCCTCCGGCAGATCCAGGAACCGCACGCACTGGCCGAGGAAGTCGGTGCGCATGGTGAGGATCGCGAACACCCGCTGGGCATGATTGGCGGTGGACTGGATCAGCAGGTTGACGAAGGCTTCCGACTCGTCGCTCTGCTCGCTGCCGGCCTCGGCGTAGGTGAATAATTCCTCGAACTGGTCGACCACCACCAGCAGGTTGAAATCGGCCTCCGCGTCGCGCTGGCGGATTCCCTCGACGAGGCGCGCCAGGCTGTGGGCCTCGTCGCGCAGCTCGGCCTCGAGCAGCGCCGGCGCCAGCCCGGACAGTTCACCGCCCAGCACCTCGGCATCCAGCAGGGCCTTGGCCAGACTGCGGATCGGACGGTTGCCGGGACGCAGCACGGCGATGCGCCAGTCGCTGCCGGTGCCGATCGCCCCGAGCGGCAGCGCGGGCAGCAGGCCGGCGCGGACCAGACTCGACTTGCCCGAGCCGGACGGGCCGATGACCGCCAGGAAATGCTGGTCGCGCAGGATTTCCTGCAGCCGGTCGGTGTGCGCCTCGCGGCCGAAGAAAATCTCCCCTTCCCACGATTCGAAGGGGCGCAGGCCGGGGTAAGGCCGGTCGACGCTGTGCTCGTCAGACATGATGTTCGGCTCCCAGCCGGCCGATGAAGTCGGCCACCGCATCCTTCTGGATGCCTTCGCGGCAATTCAGGGTCTGCAGATTGCGGGAGCCGATCTTGAGCGCCGGTTTTTCTCCCGGCGGCGCGTCGATCAGGCCCAGCGACACGTTCTGGCGGCCCAGCAGGCGGATCGCGCGGGCGTACTGGGCCTCGATCCACAGGTGCGATTCGCGGCCGTACAGCACGACCACCGCGTCGCTGTTGCGGATGATCTCGTCGACGGTTTCGCGGAAGGTCTGCGGATTGTCGTCGCCGGACGGGCCTGGCGGCGGCGACACGACATCCCAGCCGCGCTCGACGAGGAGCGCCCCGATCTCCTCGCACAAGGCCTGATCCTTCTCGCCGGCGGTCAGGCAGATCGTCATGCCGGCGCCCGCCGGCGGCGGGGGCGGAGGCGGTTTCAGGCGGTCGAAGGCGTCCAGCACCTGCTGACGGAACTGCTCGAATCCGCAGCGCGTGGCGCCGAACAGGATCTCGCGCAGATCGGGGTCCTCGACCTGCTCGAGGTCGATCTCGGGCGGACGCCAGCGCAGGTATTTGAGCCCGGTGCACGACTGCTGCAGCGCCTTCGCCGCGGCGTGCTGGACGGTTGCCAGCGTACCGTCGGAATCCGGCAGGCGGGCGCCGGGCTCGTCGCCGAGCAGCTGGACCAGCAGCTTGGCCCCGTCCATGTCGCGGCCGAGCGCCTCGCGCAGCGCCATCACGCGGTCGAGCGGATAGCCGTCGCGGGCCACCGGCAGCACCGTCGCCCCGCGCCGCCGGAGCGAATCGGCAAGCTG
>SSSX01000263.1 GCA_015657735.1 Zoogloeaceae bacterium | reverse complement strand
GGCGGGGCCTTCCTGAGCCTGGCCTACTGGGATATGCCTTTCTATTTCATGATCGTGGTGGTCGTCACCTACCGCTGGGTCGTGGAACGTGTCGCGGAAGAGAAGTCGAGACTGGCCGCCAGTCCGGCCCCGTCGCAGCAGGCCCTGGGCCGTGTGCCAGCCAATTGAAGAGTAGAGATCAATGGAATCCGTCAATCGTCCGTCCACCGAGAGTCTCAGCCCGCTGAACAGCGCCGTCCGCAGTGGAAGCGCATCGCCGCTGTTGTCGGTGGTCACCGTCATCGCGGTGTGGTGCGTCATCCTGTTCAGCTTCCGGGCGCAGGTTGCGCTTGTGCTGGAGGCCTGGGAAACCTTGCCGAGCCATGCCCACGGCTACGTGGTGCTGCTCGTCGTGGCCTATCTGCTATGGACCAAGCGGGCCGCGTTTCCGGGGGTCAGCTGCACGCCGTCGTGGACCGGGCTGGCGCTGTTGATGGCGACCGGACTGGTCGCCTTCCTCGGCGACGTGGTGGCGGTGGCGGCGGTGGTGCAGTTCGCGATCGTCTTCATGATGATCTTCTCGGTCTGGGCGGTGATGGGCGACCGGGCGTTCCGGCTGGTGCGCGGGCCGCTCAGCTTCCTGATCTTCGCGGTGCCTTTCGGCCACGAGGTGTTGCCGGTGCTGATGAACTGGACCGCCGACGCCACCGTGGCGGCCTTGCGCCAGAGCGGCGTGCCGGTCTTCCAGGAAGGGCGCAACTTCGTGATCCCGAGCGGCCGCTGGTCGGTGATCGAAGCCTGCGGCGGGATCCGCTACCTGCTGACGTCGGTCTTCATCGGCGCGGTGTTCGCGTACATCACCTACACCCACACCTACAAGCGGGTGCTGTTCATGATCTGGTCGGTGATCATGCCGCTGATCGCGAACTGGGTGCGGGCCTACACGATCGTGATGGTGGCTCATCTGACCGAGAACGAATGGGGCCTCGGCATGAGCCATCTGACCCTCGGGTGGGTGATCTTCGGTGTCGCCGTGTTCGTGAGCTTCGCGGTCGGCACGCGCTGGGCCGATCCGCTGCCGGCGGCGCAGCCGTCGGCGCGCGGCGCCTCGGCGCCGGCCATGACCACGCTCCTCGTCGGCGTGGCGGCGGCGGCGATTCCGGTCGGTTGGCATCTTTTCGGTGCGTGGATGGAAGCACAGGAGTTGCGCAAGGAGCCGGTCGTGCAGCTGGCTTCGCTGGCCACGCTAGAGCGCGGTGATTCCACGCAGGACGGTGTCCGCCCGCTGTTCCCGGGGGCGCGCGTGCGTTACCAGGCGACCTACCTGTACAAGGGCAATCAGATCGACGTTTACGTCGGTTACTACCGCAACCAGCGTCAGGGCGCCGAACTGGTGAGCGTCGGCAACAGCTATGAGCCGACCAAGGACTGGAGCTGGTCCCTGTCGGCGCAATCCAGCGACACGCACCCGGGGCTTCCGGGCATGAAGCTCGAAGGCTATCTCAAGGCCGGCCGCCATGCGGCGCTCCATCACCTCTACTGGGTGAATGGCATGACGACCACCAACGACGCGATCAGCAAGCTGCTGGAGCTCGGTTCGCGGCTGCGCGGCCGTGGCGACGACGCTGCCGCCATCGCCATCACCGCCTACAGCCACGAGAATCTGGATGTCGCCCGCAAGCTGTCGGAAGACTTCGCGGCGCAGTTCCTGCCCGGCATCCTGGCCGACCTCGAGCGGGCCGCCGTCGACGATGCGCCGGAGGCGAAGCGATGAGCGCTGGCGCCGGAGCCGGTGCGTGCCTCATGGTTGCCAGCATCTTCACCCCGATCCAGGGTGGCTCGGCGACGGTGTATGCCAATCTGTGCCGCCTCGCGGCGCCTGGCACGATGGTTGCCTTGGCCACCCGGCGCAACTACGGCGACGGCCAGGAGATTGCCGGCTGGCGGGCCCACGACGCCGAATGCGGTTTTCCGGTTTACAGGATGGATCTGCTGCGCCCGGCGATGATGGCGCCGCCGGCCAACAAGCTGGTGTCGGCATGGCGTTTCCTGACCATCGATCTGCCGCTGCGGGCGCACCTGGTGGCCAAGGTGTGGTCGCTGATCCGCAAGCACCGCATCCGCGTGATCTGCATCGGCGAACTGAATTCGTCAGCCTGGCTCGGCCGGCTCTTCAAGACCGTCCTCGGCATTCCGGTCATCCTTTACGTGCATGGCGAGGAAATCACCACCCGTTTCAGTGCCGGCTCGTTCGGGCGCAAGCGCGAGAATTACCTGCGCTCGGCCGATGGCGTCGTGTCGGTCAGCCGGTTCACCGAGAAGGCGCTGGTCGAGCAGATGGGCGTCCGGCCGGAGCGGGTGTGCCTGATCGAGAACGGCGTCGATACGCAGCGTTTTTCGCCGGGGCCGGACGATGCGGCGTTTCGCGCCCGCTTCGGCTTCGGGCGCAAGCGGCTGGTGGTGGCGGTCGGCCGGCTGGTGGCGCGCAAGGGCTTCGACCAGACGATCCGGGCCTGGCCGCAGGTGCACGCCGCGCATCCCGACGCGCAGCTGGTGATCATCGGCGACGGCATCCAGCGTGCCGAGTTGCAAGCCCTCGCTGATGCGTCGGGGGTGGCCGAGAGCATCACGCTGACCGGCGCGCTGAGTGACGCCGATCTGCTCGCCGCGTACCGCAGCGCCAGCCTGTTCGCGATGCCCAACCGCACGATGCCGGATGGCGACACCGAAGGCTTCGGCCTGGTGTTCCTGGAAGCCAACGCCTGCGGGCGGGCGGTGATCGGGGGACGTGCGGGCGGGGCGGTCGAGGCGGTGCGCGATGGGGTGAGCGGCCTGTTGGTCGACGGCGAGCGGATCGACGAGATCGCCGCGGCGATCAATCGCGTGCTTGGCGACGACGCCTTGCGGGCGACCCTCGAAGCCGGTGCGCTGCAGCATGCGCGGGCCAACAGCTGGCAGAAGCGGGTCGGAATTTTTCAGGAGTTGTGCACAAAATTGCAGAACAAGGGAGAGGGCAATGTCTGAACCGCGCACCTTGCTGGTGATCGCGGGCGAGTTTCCGCCGCTCAAGACCATCGGGCGCATCCGGACCGTCAAGTTCGTCGAACATCTGCGTCAGCACGGCTGGCGCTCGATCGTGCTGACGCTGGAGCCGTCAGGCCGCGAAGGCAATTACGATCCGTCGCTGATGAGCGAGATCGCCGACGGCGTCGAGGTCATCCGCCTGCCGCTGCGCAACCGCGAGGAAGAGATCGCCAACGCGGTGAAGCGCCTGCTCGGCCGCAAGCCGGCGGTGGCCGGCGCGGCCGCGCCGGCAGGCGCCGGCGGCGGCCAGCCGGCGCCCGCGCCGGTGTCGTCGCAGCGCACCGGCGGCATCATGGATCACGCCCACGACCTGACGCGCTGGGTGCTGCGCACCTTCGTCGATGTGCCGGACAACTACCGTCCGTGGGCCGACGAGGCGCTCAGGGCAGCCCGCCGGCTGTGCGCCGAGCGACGCATCGACGCCATCTACACCACGCTGCCGCCGTTCTCGAGCATGTTCGTCGGCTACGCGCTGCGCCATGAAACCGGGCTGCCGTGGATCGCCGACTACCGCGACCTGTGGTACGGCGACGTGCTCCGCGAGTGGATGCCGACCTGGCGCAAGAACATGGAATTGCGCATGGAACGCCGGCTGCTCAAGCGGGCCGACGTGGTGGTCACGGTGTCGGAACAGAAAACCGCCTACATGCAGCGTCTCCATCCCGAACTCCGGACGCGCTGGGAAACCCTGACCAACGGCTACGACACCGAGCTCTACGGCGAGCGCCTGCGCACCCGGCCGTTCAGCCAGGGCAGCGTCGAGTTCGTCTACACCGGCCGCCTGTTCAAGAACCGCCGCGGTTACGCCTTTGCCGAAGCGCTGGGGCGGATTCACCGCAGCGACCCGGCGCTGGTCAGCCACGTGCGGGTGCGGATCCTGGGCGGCGTCGAGCCGTCGATCCGGCAGCGCTACGACCAGATACTCGCCGAGTACGGCATCGCCCACCTTTACGATTTCGCCGGCGACGTGAGCTACGCCGAGGCGATGGACGCCCAGGTCAATTGCGATTACCTGCTGCTGATCGTCGATACTGGCGAAACCTCCGACGGTGTGATCCCCGGCAAGCTGTTCGAATATGTGTCGGTGCGGCGCCCGATTTTTGCGTTGTGCGACCCCGGCGCGACCCAGCAGATCATCGAGCGGGCGCGCCTTGGCCACGCCGTGCCGGCCGAGTCGGCGGAAGCCTGCGAAGCGATGTTGCGCGACTGGCTGGCGCGGCCGGTGCCCGAGAAGGTCGAGTCCGACGATGCCTACCTCGCGCAGTTCGACCGCAAGGCGATCACCGCGCGTTTCGCGCGGCTGCTCGACGAAGTGGTCGACGCCGCTTCCGGAGCGGGGCGGCGATGAGTCTCGCGACGCTCAAGGGCTGGGTCAAGCGCGCGGCCGTCCGGACGGTGTGGGCCTACGGGCCGGACAAGCTCGTAGCCCGTCTGCGCGACTGCGGCGTCACGCCGGGTTCGACGCTGGTGGTGCATTCGTCGTGGCTGGCGCACAACGGTTTTCAGGGCAAGCCGGCGGACGTCGTGAAGGCGCTGAAGGCGGCCGTCGGGCCCGACGGGCTGCTGGTCATGACCTCGATGCCCTACCACAACATGAGTTCCGCCCAGTGGCTGGCCAAGGGCAAGCCGATGAACGTGGCGCGCAGCCCGTCGATGATGGGGCTGATTTCCGAAGTGTTCCGGCGCGGCGAGAACGTCCGGCGCAGCCTCAGCCCGACTCATCCGCTGCTGGCCTGGGGGCGCGATGCCGACGCCTTTGTCGAAGGTCACGAGCGGGCCCGCGAGCCGTTCGGCGGCGCCTCCCCGTTTGCCCGGCTGCTGGAGCGGAATGCGCTGATTGTGGGCTTCGATGCGCCGTTTTCCAGCTTCACCTACACCCATTTCGTCGAAGACCAGCTTGCCGCGACGCTGCCCTGCGCGCTCTACGAGCCCGAACTGCGCGACGGCGTGGTGATCGACCGCGACGGCACGCGCATCGAATGCCCGGTGAAGGTGATTGCCGCCGAGGCCAACAGCCTGCGCCGCGAGGCGCGCCTCGTCGCCCATCTGAAGGCGGCCGGCGTGCTGCACGGCGGGCGCATCGGCAACACGCAGCTGACCTGGATCCGGGCGGCCGACCACAGCCGCGAGTCGGCGCGTTTCGTCGCCGCCGGCGGACATTTCTTCGACGCGCCGGCCGGCGCCGGCCAGCCCGCACAACCGAACTGATTTTTGAATTCTGACTTGGACTTCAGCATGAGTATCAGCGAAACCATCCGCCAAAAACGCCTTGTCCTGAAAGACACGCTCGGCCTCGGCATGACCGCGCCGGCCGACAACCGCCTCCACCTCGACGCGGCCATCGCCTGGCTGAAGCGGGCCCAGGACGTGACCGGCAACGGCGGCGTGGCCCAGACCTACCTCGTGCGGCATCGCCACTGGGCGCCGTCCTATCCCGAGACCACCGGCTACATCATTCCGACCCTTTACCGCTACGCGGCGATTGCCGGCGACGAGGATTCCCGCGCCCGCGCGCAGCGTATGGCCGACTGGGAGATCGACATCCAGCTGCCCGGCGGCGGCGTGCTGGCCGGGGCGCTCGGCGATTCCGACCAGCCGACGGTGTTCAACACCGGGCAGGTGATCTTCGGCTGGGTCCGCGCCTTCGAGGAAGAACACGACGAACGCTACCGCGCGGCGGCGGTCCGGGCTTCGAGCTGGCTGTGCGACATCATGGACGACGACGGCTGCTGGCGGACCTTCGGTTCGCCGATGACCGGCAAGGCGATCAACACCTACAACACCCGCTCGGCGTGGAGCCTCGCCCGCACCCACGAGATCACCGGCGACCAGCGCTTCCTCGACGCCGCGGTGCGCAACTGCGAGTGGGCGCTGACCCAGGCCCGCGCCAACGGCTGGCTCGAGACCAACTGCCTGCAGGACAACGCCCAGCCCTTCACCCACACCATTGCGTACGCGATGCGCGGCCTGATGGAAATCGGCGCCTACGCCGGGCGCGAGGATTTCCTCGTCGCCGCCCGCAAGATCGGCGATGCGATGCTGGCGGCGCTGCCGGCCAACGGTTTTCTGCCCGGACGCTTCAACGAGCAGTGGAGTCCCACCGTCAAGTGGTCGTGCCTGACCGGCGACTGCCAGCTCGGCATCAACTGGGGACGCCTGTTCCAGATCACCGGCGAGGCCCGCTACCGCGATGCGACGACGACCATCCTCGGCTTCGTCAAG
>SSSX01000262.1 GCA_015657735.1 Zoogloeaceae bacterium | reverse complement strand
GACGGCAACGTTTCCGGCGGCAACAGCCACGACATCTACCTGACCCGCTACGACAACGCCGGCGCCGTGGTTGGCACCGCCGAGCAGCGCGTCAGCGTCAATCCGGGAACCACGACCGCCCAGAACGGGTATCAGGAACTGCCGCGGATCGCCGCCCAGGCCAACGGCGATCTGGTCATCGTCTGGCAGGATCAGAACGGCAACGACGGCAGCGGCTGGGGCATCTTCGGCCGGACCTACAACGCCGCCGCCGGCACCTTCGGCGACGTCTTCCAGGTCAACACCTACACCAACAGCACCCAGATTTCGCCCGACGTGGCGATGCTCTCCGACGGCGGCTTCGTCGTCGTCTGGCGCGACGACAACGGCCTCGACGGTTCCGGCTATGCCACCTTCGCGCGGCGCTACGACGCTACCGGCGCGGCGGTCGGCAGCGTCATCCAGGTCAATGAGAACACCGCCGGCAGCCAGTACCAGGCCAAGGTCAGCGGCCTGTCCACCGGCGGCTTCGTGGTCGCCTTCTACAACGACAGCGGCGCCGCGTGGGGCGATGTGTACCTGCGCGAATTCGACGCCGCCGGCCAGCCGATCGACGGCGACCGGCTGGTGAATACGGACGTCGCTTACCACTACCAGTCCGAGCCGGCCATCGCCGATCTGGGCAACGGCAACTTCGTCGTCGCCTGGCGTGCCGACCAGGATCAGGACGGCAGCGCCTCCGGCATCTACCAGCAGCTCTTCGGCAGCACCGCCGAGCTGCCGCGTCAGACCAGCCCGAATCTGGCCGACTTCACCGGCTCGGTGAGTTTTGCCGAAAACGCCGTCAATGCCGGTCTGCAGATCATCGACCCGGCGGTCAGCCTCAGCGACGTGGATTCCGCCAACTTCAACGGCGGCCGGCTCGATCTTTACTTCACCAGCGGCGCCGGCGCCGAAGACCAGCTCGGCGTCGTCGCCGGCGGCCCGATCGGCCTGGCCGGCAACGTGGTCAGCTACAACGGCAACGCCATCGGCACGCTCAGCGGCGGCAGCAACGGCGCCAACCTGCGCGTCGACTTCACCAGCAACAGCGCGACGCCCGACGCCGTCGAGGCGCTGATCCAGCACCTCGGCTACGCCAACACCGACTCCAGCCCCAACGCCAGCCGCACGCTGGCGCTGCGCGTCTCCGACGGCGACGGCGGTTCGAGCACGCCCAACCTGCTGACCATCAACGTCACCCCGCAGCTCGACGGCACCCCGGCGGCCTACGGCGAGGAGCGGGTCAACAGCTACACCGACAACGATCAGACCACCCCGGCCATCGGCAAGCTGGCCGACGGCGGCTACGTGACCGTCTGGCAGTCGAGCGGTCAGGACGGTTCCAGCTGGGGCGTCTTCGCCCAGCGCTACAGCGCCTCGGGCGAAGCGGTCGGCCCCGAGTTCCGCGTCAACACCCTCACCACCAACGAGCAGAGCTACGCCCAGGTGGCCGGCCTGTCGAACGGCGGCTACGTGATCACCTGGCAGGACAGCAACGGCCACGACGGCTCCAGCTGGGGCGTCTTCGCGCAGCGCTACAACGCCGACGGCACGACGGCCGGCAGCAATACCGTCGCCACGCTGACCACCGCCGGCAACCAGTACCACAGCGCGGTGGCCGCCTACACCGGCGGCTACGCGGTGGCATGGACGGCGGACGGCAACGTTTCCGGCGGCAACAGCCACGACATCTACCTGACCCGCTACGACAACGCCGGCGCCGTGGTTGGCACCGCCGAGCAGCGCGTCAGCGTCAATCCGGGAACCACGACCGCCCAGAACGGGTATCAGGAACTG
>SSSX01000032.1 GCA_015657735.1 Zoogloeaceae bacterium | reverse complement strand
GCGGCGAGACGGTCGGGGTAGCGCTTGGAATCCTTGAACTTCAGCGGATCGACCGGCACCACTTCGGCACCGATCTCGAACTGCCCTTCCGGATCGAGCAGGAACTCGATGCGCTGCCGCGCCCCAACCCGCTGGTGATGGCCACACTTGGGGCAGACGTTGAGGTTGCTCTCGAGATCGGACCGGTACAGCACCGCCTCGCAGGCCGGGCATTTGCTCCACAAGCCTTCGGGAATCGCCTTGCGACCCGACGGGGCATCGCGCTTGATCTTCGGTGGCAGCAGTTTTTTCAACCAGCTCATCAGCGCACTCCCCCATTGTCGATCGCGGTGCGGATGCCGGAGAGGAAGGCGGTGACCTTCGCCGGCGCCTCCTCGCGGCTGCTTTGTTCGATTTCCTCGATGATCCGGCTGCCGATCACGACAGCGTCGGCGATACCCGCGATGCGCGCCGCAGTGGCGGCATCGCGGATGCCGAAACCGACGCCCACCGGCATCCCGACCTTCTCGCGGATCGCCGGAATGCGCCGGGCGACTTCGTCGAGATCGAGACTCGCCGAACCCGTGACGCCCTTCAGGGAAACATAGTAGATGTAGCCGCTGCCGACCGCTGCGACGTCGGCAAAACGCTGCTCGGTCGAGGTCGGCGCCAGCAGGAAGATCGGATCGAGCCCGGCGACACGGCAGGTTTGCGCAAAATCGACGCATTCTTCCGGCGGATAATCGACCACCAGCACGCCGTCGACACCGGCCTCGGCGGCCGCACTGGCGAAGGTTTCGGCGCCCAT
The DNA here is from genome assembly GCA_015657735.1 of Zoogloeaceae bacterium. Taxonomy (GTDB): domain Bacteria; phylum Pseudomonadota; class Gammaproteobacteria; order Burkholderiales; family Rhodocyclaceae; genus Zoogloea. The sequence continues at coordinate 5,486 of SSSX01000032.1, read as the reverse complement.
CGCCTCGATCGGATTGGCGTAGCCCATCAGCACGACCGGCGTTGTGTCGCCGGTGGCACGGAAGGCGCGCACGACGTCGAGCACCTTGCGGGTGCTCATGCCGGCCGCCAGGGCCCGCTCGGAGGCGCGCTGGATGGTCGGGCCGTCGGCCATCGGATCGGAAAAGGGAACCCCGAGTTCGATGATGTCGGCGCCGCCGGCCACCAGCGCCTGCATCAGCGGCAGGGTCATTTCGGGAGCGGGATCACCGGCGGTGATGAAGGGGATGAGCGCCTTGCGCCCCTCGCCCGCCAGCCGCTGGAAAGTCTGATGGATTGTGGACATGGATGGTATGAAAGGTCGGCGGCCCCGCCGGAATGCTCCGGCGGGGCCGCGAAGATCAGAACTGGATGCCGGATTTCTCGGCGACGGTGTGCATGTCCTTGTCGCCGCGACCCGACAGGTTGACCAGCAGCACCTTGTCTTGCGGGAGGGTCGGCGCGAGCTTGGCGGCATAGGCCAGCGCATGCGACGACTCCAGCGCCGGGATGATGCCCTCGAAGCGGCACAGATCGTGGAAGGCCTGCAGGGCTTCGGCGTCGGTGATGGCGACGTATTCGGCACGGTGGATGTCGTTCAGCCACGCATGTTCGGGACCGACGCCCGGGTAGTCGAGGCCGGCGGAGATCGAGTGCGTTTCGATGATCTGGCCGTCTTCGTTCTGGAGCAGATAGGTGCGGTTGCCGTGCAGCACGCCCGGACGACCGGCCAGCAGCGAGGCCGCGTGCTGACCGCTGTCGATGCCGCTGCCTGCCGCCTCGACGCCGATCAGGCGCACGTCGCGGTGCCCGATGTAGGGATGGAAGATGCCCATCGCGTTCGAACCGCCACCGACGCAGGCGATCACGTAATCGGGCTGGCGGCCGGCCATTTCGGGCATCTGTTCAATGCACTCCTTGCCGATCACCGCCTGGAAATCGCGCACCATCATCGGGTACGGATGCGGGCCGGCAACGGTGCCGATGATGTAGAAGGTGTTGCCGATATTGGTGACCCAGTCGCGCATCGCTTCGTTGAGCGCGTCCTTGAGGGTCTTCGAGCCGCTCTCGACCGGCACCACCGTGGCGCCGAGCAGCTTCATGCGATACACATTGGCCGCCTGGCGCCGGACATCCTCCGAACCCATGTAGACCACGCATTCCATGCCGTAGCGGGCGGCGACGGTGGCCGTCGCGACGCCGTGCTGCCCGGCTCCGGTCTCGGCGATGACCCGCGGCTTGCCCATCCGGCGGGCCAGCATGGCCTGACCGATGCAGTTGTTCACCTTGTGGGCGCCGGTATGGTTGAGGTCTTCGCGCTTCAGGTAGATCTGCGCGCCGCCGAGCAGGCCGGACCAGCGCTTGGCGTGGTAGATCGGGCTCGGACGGCCGACGTAGTGCTTCAGTTCGTATTCGAACTCGGCGACGAAAGCGGGATCCCGCTGGGCCTCTGCGTAGGCCTGCCGCAGTTCGGTCAGCGCCGGGATCAGGGTCTCCGCGACGAACACGCCGCCGTAGGGGCCGAAATGGCCACGGGCGTCGGGTAGATCGTAGGGGGCATCAGCCATGTGCATTTTGGACTCCGGCAACAAATTCGGTGATTCGGGCAGCGTCCTTGATTCCCTTCGCCGCCTCCACGCCGCTGGACACATCCACGGCCCACGGCCGGACGCGCCTGACCGCCTCCGCCACGTTACCGGCATGGAGGCCACCGGACAGGATCAACGGCAAGGGCAGCGCGGAGGGAATGAGCGACCAGTCGAAGGTTTCGCCACCACCACCATAGCCTTCCACGAAGGCGTCCAGCAGCAAACCCTGGGCGCCCGGAAAGGAAGCCGCGTATTTTAACAGATCGAGCCCCGGCCGCATCCGCGCCGCCTTGATGTAGGGTCGGCCGAAGCCGCGGCAGTCCGCCTCCCCCTCGTCGCCGTGGAACTGCAGAACCTGCAGCGGCACCGCCTGCAGCGCCTGCGCAACGTAGTCCCGGCCTGCATTGACGAACAGGCCGACGGTCGTCACGAAGGGCGGAATCAGCCGGCACAGTTCGGCTGCACGCTCGAAGCCAACGAAGCGGGGGCTGGGCGGATAGAACACGAAACCGATCGCATCGGCGCCGGCCTCGACGGCCGCGCGGACGTCTTCCTCGCGGGTCAGGCCACAGATCTTGATTCGGGTGCGATGCACGGATGTCACGGCAGCAGCAGTTGGGGAGCCGCGATGATACGCCCGCCGCCCGGCAGCGGCCACCGCTCCGGGTACTCGACGCCGCACAGATAGAGCCCGTCGGGGGCGAAGGTCGGCGCGGCGAGCGTCCGGTTGCAGGCCGCGAGCAGCTCCCGCATCCACCCCGCCGGCCGGCGCCCCTTGCCGACGAAGACCAGCGAACCGACCAGATTGCGGATCATGTGATGCAGAAAGGCGTTGGCGTGGAAATCGAACAGCAGGAAATCCCCCTGCCGGCTCACCGCCACCGAGTGCATCAGGCGCACCGGGGAACGGGCCTGGCATTCGGCGGCCCGGAACGAGGTGAAATCGTGCTCGCCGACCAGGCAGGTCGCCGCCTCGGCCATCGCGCGTTCATCCACCGCCCCGTGGGTCCACCCCACCCTTCCGCCGAGCAGCCCGGGTCGCACCCGGCGGTTCAGCAGCACGTAACGGTAACGCCGCGACTCGGCGCTGAAACGTGCGTGGAACTCGTCGTCGACCTCGACCGCCCACAGCACCCCGACGCTTGCCGGCAGGTGACTATTCACACCGCGCACCCAGGCTTCGAGGGGACGCCGCGCCTGCGTGTCGAAATGGGCGATCTGTGTCGTCGCATGAACCCCGGTGTCGGTCCGGCCGGCACACACCAGTTTGACCGGGTGTTGGGCGATCTGTGCCAGCGCAGCTTCGAGGGCATCCTGCACGGTCCGCCCATGGGGCTGGGTCTGCCACCCCTCGAAGGCATTGCCTGCATACTCGATACCTATCGCAACTCTCACAAACTGGCACCCCACACTATCGCCGCCACGAGCCCCGCGATCGCCAGCCGGTCCGCCAGACTCAGCGCAGGGAGATATACTTTCAAGGTTTCTGCGCCCGGCAATTCGCCCGCCCGCTCACCCAGCAAGGCCCGCCAGCCGCCAGCCGGCGGCGACTCGACGTAACGCAGGACCAGCAGCAGGCGCACCGCCAGCCGCTCGACCGGCAGGCCGCAGGCGGCCAGCGGCTTTGCCAGCACCATCAAGCCGGATACCAGCTCGCGCTCGCCGGTTTTCGCCAGCAACACGGCGACCAGCATCACCACCGCCAGCAGGCGCAGCGCATGCACGGCCGCCAGCAGCACGCCCTCCCGGGTCGGGCCGAATCGCCCCAGAACGGGCAGCAGCGCCTCCCCTGGCGTGAAAAACGCGAACAGGACGACCAGCACCAGCAACAGGAAACGGATGCGGCGCAGCAGGCGACGGACGCGGGCGCCCGCAATCGCCACCGCCATGGCCATAACGACAAGCCCGAAGCCCCACAGCAGGGGGCCTCGGGCCAGTTGTGAAAACGCCACCAACGCGGCCCAGGCACACAGCCGGGTCGCCGGGTGAAATGCGGTGCTCAACAGCTTGACTGGCGAGACGACGCTCCGTCGCTCCGCCCCGCTCGATCAGGAAAGACGGGCCAGAATCGCGCGCGCCTCGTCCTGCTGGCGCCCCGAACCCTCGCGCAGAATCTCCTCGACGAGTTCGCGGGCGCCATCCTTGTCACCCATCTCCTCGTAGGCACGGGCGAGTTCGAGTTTGGTGGCGACCTCCTGCTGCAGATCGAGATCAAGTGGCGGCTCGGTCGGCGGGCCTGCGTCCGGCAATTCAACCGCGTCGACCACCGTGGTTTTCTTGAGGTCCAGATCTATCGCGTCGAGATCGACCGGCGGCAGCGGCGCCTTGGCGGTCGCCTTCGTTTCAACCTTGTCTTCGAGTTCGAAGTCGAAATCGAGAAGACTGCTGTCGAAACTCGTGCGCTCGAGATCGACGGTGGCTGCATCCAGCGGCTCACGCAGGCTGTCTTCGGCCAGCGTCGCGGTCAGATCCACATCCACGGTGTCGGCCGACGGCTCGGCATGCCGCTCGCCAAACTCGGAGCTGATTTCGAAATCGAGATCGCCCGGATCGGGCAGACTGAAATCCTCAGCGAGCCGCTGGGGGCGCGTCGAGGTGGACTGCAGGCTGCTTGGCATTGCATCGCCGACGACCTGAGTCGCCCCCATTCCGGCTGACGAAGGCTGGTCGAAGCCGAGATCGAAGTCCAGGCCATTCGAGGACGGCATGCTGCTGTTCAGCGCGACGGTCTTGGCGCTGCTCGCATCGGAACCGGAGTTGAGATCGAGATCGAAATCGAGGACCGCCGGCGCCGGATGCGGCACCTCGGCGGCGTGATGGGTATCGGCAGCGACGGCACGGTCGATGTCTTCCATGCTGGCGTACTGATTCAGATCGCCGGGCAGGGCCCAGGTGTCCTTGAGCTGCGACGGCGACTCGAGCGGGTCTTCGGCACCGAAGGCCAGCGCGTCGGCCAGATCGGCCGCCGGGGACCGGGCCGGCGCAGCCTGGACGAAACCGGTCGCAGCAGCGCCGACACCGGCGATGGTATGCGGCCCGAGCGCTGCCGCGGACGGCATCGGCATGGCCGCCGGGCCGGCTGCGACACCCGGCGCAGGAATGCGGTACAAGGGGCTGTCCGGATCGACCTTGCGCCCGAGGGCCGCCGCCTTTTCCCAATCCTGACCGTTGCCGCCGGTGAGGGAATACAGCTCGGTGGCCGTGGTTTCGAACTGTTTGAGATTCTTGCGCTGCGCGTAGATTTCGAGCAGCTTGAGATGCACACCGGTTCTGCCGGGATCGGTCTTCAAAGCGTCGAGGAGAATCTCCTCGGCCTGGGCATCCCGCCCGTACGCCATATAGACATCGGCCTCGGCAACCGGATCGACCCCCTCGTCGGTGTCGATCGACGACAGCCCGGACTGACTAAAATCGGTCTGGATCTGGCTGCTGCTGCCGGTATCGACGCTCTGGCCGCCGGCGCTGCCGAACACCGAATTCGACCCGTCGCCGAACTCGGACATTGCCGGCGTGGTGGTCGGCGCGCCCTGACCACCACGGCGCTGATAATACTTGTAGCCGCCCCAGCCAAGCAGCAGCGCAAGGATTCCACCTGCGCCCAGCAGCATCGACGAATCGTCCGACGCCGGGGCAGGCGCCTGCTCGGCAGCCACCGGAGCCGGTTTCGGGGGTTCCGGCGCGGGGGCCGGCGGAACGGGCTTGGCTTCGGCGACGGGAGGCTCGGATTCCTTCGGCAATTGCGGTTTTTCGGACTCCGGCTGCGGCGCAGCCGCCGCTGGCACCGGAGGCGGCGCAACAACCGGCGCGGGGGCGGGAGCCGGTGGCGGCGCATCCGATTGAATCTGGGCCATGCCCTGGCTCTTCAGTTCGACGAGGCGCT
>SSSX01000261.1 GCA_015657735.1 Zoogloeaceae bacterium | reverse complement strand
GCTGATCTTCACGCTGATCGCCCTCAATCTCACCGCCTCGTCCTACGCGGTGCTGCTGCCGATCTTTGCCCGCGACGTGTTTGCCGGCGATGCGACCACGCTGGGCTGGCTGTGGGGCGCCGCGGGCTGCGGGGCCTTCGCCGCGACGATCTTCCTGGCCCACCACCGGCGCATGCCGTCGGTGGTGGGGGCGGTGGTCGGCGGGGTCGTCGTCAGCGCGCTGGCGGTCATCGTCTTCGGACTGGCCTCGTCGATGGCGCTGGCCAGCGTTGCGATGATCGGGGTCGGCTTCGGGATTTCGGTCTGCAACGTCGGCATCAACATGCTGCTGCAGGGCATGGCGCCCGATGCGCTGCGGGGTCGGGTGGTGTCGTTCTTCACCTCGGCGCGCTTCGGCTTCGATGCGCTGGGCGGGCTGATTGCCGGTTTCGTTGCCAGCGCGCTCGGGGCCGGCCCGACGCTGGTGCTGGAAGGCGCCGCGCTGCTCGGTTTCGTCGTCTTTTTGCTGACCCGCCGGCGGCACCTTGCCGCCCGGGTGGCCGCAGCGCCGGCCGCGCCCGGGGCCGGCTGACAGGCGGCTCAGGCGCCATCCGCGGCGCCGATGTGAAGTTCGAGCGTGCCGACGCCCTCGATGTGGCCGTCGATCCGGTCGCCGGGCAACACCGGCCCGACGCCTTCCGGCGTGCCGGTGAGGATCAGATCGCCGGGCGCGAGGTGGTAGAACTTCGACAGATCGGCCAGCAGTTCGGGGATGCTCCAGATCATCTTGGAGAGGTCGGAACACTGCCGGGTCTCGCCATTCACCTGCAGGCTGATGGCCCCCGCCGCCAGCACGCCGGGATTGGCGCGCGGGACGATTTCAGTGAACACCGCGGCGTGCTCGAAATTCTTGCCCAGATCCCACGGACGGCCCTGGTCGCGGGCCTTGAACTGCAGATCGCGGCGGGTCATGTCGAGGCCGGCGCAGTAACCGTAGATCAGGCCTTCGGCGTCGGCCTCGCTGACCCGGAAACCCGCGGCGCCGATGGCGACGACCAGTTCCAGCTCGAACTGGTAGTTCCGGGTGCCGGGCGGATACGCCACGGTGGCGCCGGATTCGACGGCGCTGGAGGCGTCCTTCAGGAAGTAGAAGGGCTCCATCGTCGCCTTGTCCACCGGATTGCCCATCTCGATGGCGTGGGCGTGATAGTTGCGCCCGACGCAGAAAATGCGGCGGATCGGGTAGCGCATGTTGCTGCCGCGGATCGGCAGCGAGACCGGTTCGGGTGGCGCAAACAGGTAGGGAGGGCGGGTCATGGTCGTGTGCTCGGATCAGATGGACGGGGGGCGGAGTGTGGCGGCGGCGGGCGTTCCGATGTGCCGATCGGACCGACCACGGTGACGTGACAGGGCCGACAGGCCGTATACTCCGCACTTTACTTCAGCACCCCCTGAATTTTGGAGCCGCCCATGCGCTACGGAGAGTTTGATACCGATTCCCTCATGTACATCACCAACCGCCCCGACCTCGTCTTCGAGCGCGGCGAGGGAGCGTGGCTGTACGACCACCAGGGCAAGCGCTACCTCGATTTCATCCAGGGCTGGGCGGTCAACTGCTTCGGTCACTGCCCGCCCGAGATCCGCGACGCACTGCTGAAGCAGGCGAGCACCCTGGTGAACCCCAGCCCGGCCTTCTACAATGGTCCGATGATCGAACTGGCCGGCCTGCTCACCGCCAATTCGGTGTTCGACCGCGTCTTCTTCGCCAACACCGGCGCCGAGGCCAACGAGGGCGCCATCAAGCTGGCGCGCAAATGGGGCCGCGTGAACAAGGGCGGCGCCTACGAGATCATCACCTTCGACCATTCCTTCCACGGCCGCACCATCGCCACCATGTCGGCGTCCGGCAAGGCCGGCTGGGACACCATGTACGCGCCGCAGGTGCCGGGTTTCCCGAAGGCCGAGCTGAACGACATCGCCTCCGTCGAAGCGCTGATCAGCGACAAGACCGTCGCCGTGATGCTCGAACCGGTGCAGGGCGAAGGCGGTGTGATTCCCGCCGATCCCGACTTCCTGCGCGCGCTGCGCAAGCTGACCACCGACCGCGGCCTGCTCCTGATCGTCGACGAAGTGCAGTCCGGCATGGGCCGTACCGGCACGCTGTTCGGCTACGAACACAGCGGTATCGAGCCGGACATCATGACCCTCGGCAAGGGCATCGGCGCCGGCGTGCCGCTGGCCGCGCTGCTCGCCCGCGAGGCCGTGTGCTGCTTCGTGGCCGGTGAGCAGGGCGGCACCTACAACGGCAACCCGCTGATGACGGCGGTCGGCGTCGCGGTGATCCGGCGCCTCATCTCGCCGGGCTTCCTCGAGTCGGTTTGCGCCCGTGGCGAATACCTCAGGAAGCGCTTGCTCGAACTGTCGGACAAGCACGGCCTGAAGGGTGAGCGCGGTTCCGGCCTGCTGCGGGCGCTGGTTCTCGACGACGAGCGCGGTCCGGCCATCGTCAAGGCCGCCCTCGAAATGCAGCCGCAGGGCCTGCTGCTGAATTC
>SSSX01000260.1 GCA_015657735.1 Zoogloeaceae bacterium | reverse complement strand
GGGCACCCATTCGGTCAGCAGCGCGGCGTCCGGCGCCGTCAGCGAAAACTGGTATTGCGTGCGGCTCACCCGGTCCTCGATCGACAGATCCTGCACCGGCTGCATGTAAAGGGTGATGCCGGCCAGCCTGTGCAGTTCGGGGCCGAGGCGGCGGATCACTTCGGTGGCGCTGGCATCGCGCTCCGCGCGCGGCTTGAGGCTGATCAGCAGGCGCCCGCTGTTGAGGGTGGCATTGGTGCCATCGACGCCGATGAAGGACGACAGCCCCGCCACCGCCGGGTCTTTGAGCACCACCTCGGCCACCGCCTGCTGGCGCCCGGCCATCGCGGCGAAGGAAATCGACTGGCCGGCCTCGGTGATGCCCTGGATCGCCCCGGTGTCCTGCACCGGGAAAAAGCCCTTCGGCACCAGCACGTAGAGCAGCACGGTGAGCGCCAGCGTGGCGGCCGCCACCAGCAGCGTGAGGCCCTGGCGGGCCAGCACCCATTCGAGCATGCGGCCATAGCGGGCGATGACGCGCTCGAAGAAGGCGCCCATCGTCTTGTAGAAGCGGCCCTGTTCGCTTTCGGGCACGTGACGCAGCAGGCGCGCGCACATCATCGGCGTGAGGGTCAGCGAGACGACCGCCGAGATCAGGATGGCGATGGCCATGGTGATGGCGAACTCGCGGAACAGCCGCCCGACCACGTCGGCCATGAAGAGCAGCGGAATCAGCACGGCGATCAGCGAGAAGGTCAGCGAGATGATCGTGAAGCCGATCTGCCTGGCGCCCTTCAGCGCCGCCGCCATCGGCGATTCGCCCGCTTCGACGTAACGGGCGATGTTCTCGATCATCACGATGGCGTCGTCCACCACGAAGCCGGTCGAGATGGTCAGCGCCATCAGGGTCAGGTTGTTGAGGCTGAAGCCGGCCAGATACATCACGCCGAAGGTGCCGACGATCGACAGCGGCACCGCGACGCTGGGGATGATCGTCGCCGGCACGCTGCGCAGGAACAGGAAGATCACCATCACCACCAGCGCCACCGCCAGCAGCAGCTCGAACTGCACGTCGCGCACCGAGGCGCGGATCGTCGTGGTGCGGTCGTTGATCACCGCGACGTCCAGCGAGGCCGGCAGGCTGGCGGTCATCTGCGGCAGCAGCGCCGCCACCTTGTCGGCCACCTCGATGACGTTGGCGCCGGGCTGGCGTTGCACGTTGACGATCACCGCGTCGCGGCGGTCGGCCCAGGCGGCGAGGCGCAGGTTCTCGGCGTCGTCCTTCAGGCCGGCCACGTCGGCCAGGCGGATCGGGCTGCCGTTCTTCCAGGCGACGATCAGCCGGCCATAGTCGTCGGCCGAACGCAGCTGATCGTTGGCGTCGATGGTGGAAGCGCGCTGCGGGCCGTCGAAGCTGCCCTTGGCCTGGGTCACGTTGGCGTTGGCGATGGCCGTGCGGATGTCCTCCAGCCCCAGCCCGTAGGCCGCCGCCGCCGCCGGATTGACCTGCACCCGCACCGCCGGCCGCCGCCCGCCGGCGATGCTGACCAGCCCGACGCCCGGCACCTGGGCGATCTTCTGGGCCAGCCGGCTTTCGACCAGATCGTGGATGCGGGTGATCGGCAGGCTCGCCGAACTCACCGCGAGGGTCAGGATCGGCGCGTCGGCCGGGTTCACCTTGCTGTAGGTCGGCGGCGCCGGGAGATCGGTCGGCAGCAGGTTGGAGGCCGCGTTGATCGCCGCCTGCACCTGCTGTTCGGCCACATCGAGACTCATCGACAGCGCAAAGCGCAGCGTGACCACCGACGCGCCGCCCGAACTGGTGGACGACATCTCGTCGAGCCCCGGCATCTGGCCGAACTGGCGCTCCAGCGGGGCGGTGATCGCCGACGTCATCACATCCGGGCTGGCGCCGGGATACAGGGTCTTGACCTGGATGGTCGGGTAGTCGACCTCCGGCAACGCCGAGATCGGCAGCAGCCGGTAGGCCACCAGGCCGGCCAGCAGGATCGCCACCATCAGCAGCGAGGTCGCCACCGGCCGCAGGATGAACAGGCGCGAAGGATTCATGCCGCGACCCGTCCGTCACACGTCGTTCGAAGTCCGCGGGCGAACACCGTCGCCGCTACGAATGGGCGCCGCGCCATCCGCTCAATGTCCCGGCCGGCCACCGCCGCCGCCGCGCTTGCGCTCGCGCCCCGGTGCATCGACGGCGCGGGCGTCGACGGCTTCCACCAGCGCTCCGTCCTTGAGCTTGTCGAGGCCATCGACGACCACCCGGTCGCCCGCGGCGAGGCCGGATTCCACCGCCGCCAGCCCGCCGTCGGTCGGCCCCGGCGTCACCGCCACCGCCGCCACCTTGCCGCCCTCGCCCAGCCGATAGACGAAACTGCCCTTCGCCCCCTGCTGCAACGCGGCGGTCGGCACCGCGACGACGCCGCTCAGCGTGTCGAGCAGCAGGCGCACATTGACGAACTGATTGGGGAACAGGCTGCCGTCCCGATTGGCGAATTCGGCCTTCAGCTTGACGGTGCCGGTCGTCGCGTCGATCAGGCTGTCCACCGCCAGCAGCCGGCCTTCGGCGAGGCGGCGCTTCATGTCGCGGTCCCACGCCTCGACCTTCAGGCCCTCGCCGCCGCGCAGCCGCTGCATGATCGCCGGCAGGCGGTCCTCGGGCACCGCGAAAACGGCGGTGATCGGGCTTTGCTGGGCGATGGTCACCAGCCCGGCGGTGTCGGCGGCCTTGACGATGTTGCCCGGGTCGACGTTGCGCAGACCGGCCCGCCCGGCGATCGGCGCGCGGATCGTGGTGTAGGAAAGCTGCAGCTCGGCGCTCCTCACCGCCGCCTCGTCGGCCTGGAGCGTGCCCTGGTACTGGCGCACCAGCGCCGCCTGGGTGTCCACCTGCTGCCGGGCGATCGAATCCTGGGCCAGCAGGCCGCGGTAACGCTCCAGATCGATCTTCGCATTCTTCAGCAGCGCGGCATCCCGCGCGAGCTGGCCGCGGGCGGCTTCGAGCGCTGCCTTGAAGGGTTCCGGATCGATCAGCGCCAGCACCTCGCCGGCCTTCACCGGTTGGCCTTCGGTGAATTTGACCGCCAGCAGCGGCCCGTCGACGCGCGCCCGCACCGTCACCTGATTGCGCGGCACCACACTGCCGAGGGCCGGCACCATCACGCGCACGTCGCGAGTGGCCAGGGTTTCCAGCGTCACCGGAACCGGCCGCTCGCCGCGTCCGCCCGGGCCACCGCGGCGGCCTTCGGCCGGCTTCGCCCCGCCCGCCTCGCCGCCCTCCGCCGCCGGCCGGTGGGTGGCATACCAGCCGCCGCCGGCCGCCAGCACCGCCACGCCGACGAGGTACGGCCACAGGCGGCGGGGACGGGACGGCGGAGGCGAGGCAGGCGGTGACGGCGGCGCAGACGGGCTGGACATGAAGGAATTTCCGAAACGCACCCGGACCGGGACGGACCGGGGAAAAATGGCACGGCCAATGCTACACGAAGCGATTGTCAGGATACGTAAAGACAGGCAAAGGCGCGGCCGGCGGGCCGGAACGTTTCCACGCGCCGGATGTCCGACTGATCACCTTCAGGGAGGGCCGTTCCATGACACCGAACATCGACCCGGCACCCGCCACCGCGCGCGACGGCCACACCACGCTCCTGGTCGCCACCCGCAAGGGCGCCTGGCTCTATCACGCCGACGCCGCGCGCCGCAGCTGGCGCGTCGACGGCCCGCACTTCCTCGGCCACATCGTCAATCATCTGGTGCTCGACCCCCGCGACGGACGCACCCTCGTCGCCGCCGCCAAGACCGGCCACCTCGGGCCGACGATCTTCCGCTCCACCGACTTCGGCCGCAGCTGGCAGGAGGCCACCCGCCCGCCGGCCTTCTCGCCGGCCGCCGACGGCAGCGCCGGGCGCGCGGTGGACCACACCTTCTGGCTGACCCCGGGCCACACCGACGAACCCGGCGTGTGGTACGCCGGCACCTCGCCGCAGGGCCTGTTCCGCTCCGCCGACGGCGGCGCCAGCTGGGCGCCGTTCTCGTGCCTCAACGACGACCCCGACTTCCGCCGCTGGATGGGCAGCGTGCAGGACGGCACGCCGGACGGACCCAAGCTGCACTCGATCCTCATCGACCCGCGCGACGCCGGCCACCTTTACATCGCCATGTCCGGCGGCGGCGTGCACGAATCGGTAGACGGCGGCCACAGCTTCCGCCGACTGCTCGACGGCCTCGACGTGGTCGAAGGCTTCGACCGCAGCGACCCGACCTTCCACGATCCCCACTGCGTCCGCCTTGCCCCGTCGAACCCGGACCGCCTCTACCAGCAGAACCATTGCGGCATCTACCGCCTCGACCGCCCGTCGGACGTGTGGCAGGCCATCGGCCGCAACATGCCGGCCGAGGTTGGCGCCGTCGGTTTTCCGATGGTCGTCCATCCGCGCGACGCCGACACCGCCTGGGTCTTTCCGATGGATGGCACCCTCGTGTGGCCGCGCACCAGCCCGGACGGCCGGCCGGCGGTGTACCGCACCCGCGACGGCGGCGCCAGCTGGCAACGCCAGGACGCCGGCCTGCCGGCCAGCCAGGCGTGGTGGACCGTCAAGCGCCAGGCGATGAGCGCCGACCGCGGCGCGCCGCCGTGCGTGTACTTCGGCACCACCAGCGGCGAACTGTGGATGGGCCGCGACGAAGGCACGCAATGGGAATGCATTGCCCGCCACCTGCCGGAAATCTACGCGGTCGAAGCCGTCACGCCGGCCTGAGCGCACCATGAAAGCCCTGATCCCCAGCGCGCTGCGCAGCTACACCGACAGCGCCCACGCGGAAATCCACGGCGCCACCCTCGCCGACGCGCTGGCCGATCTGGACCGGCAATACCCGGGCATCCGCTTCCGGATGATCGACGAACAAAACCGCATCCGCCCCCACATCCGCTTCTTCATCGACGGCGCCCAGGTCTTCGACCTCGCCCGGCCGCTCGACGGCATCGACGAACTGGTGATCGCCCAGGCCCTCAGCGGCGGCTGAACGACACGCGATGGGCGAACCAGTTCGCCCCCACAACAGGCCGTCTGCCTCCCTACCCGGCCCCGACGCTGCCCGGTACGACGGTATGCACACCCGGCGCGCGCAGGCGGACCTGCATCGCCACGTCGGCGCCGGCCGGCAGCGCATCGACCGCCGCCCGGTCCTCCGGCCCCACCAGCACCGCCAGCGACTCGCCGGCCGCAGCCTGGACCAGGCTCGGCAAATCGCCCGCCGGCGCCGTGTGCGTCACCTGAACGGTGACCCGCAGCCAGCCCGGCCGTGCCGGATCGTCGGCCTTGTCAAGCAGGCGCGCTTTCAAGTGGGTGGCGTTTTCGATGACTTGCACGACGGCTTCCTCCGTACAGATGGATCACCAGCGCCTCGGCCACCGCTTCGGCCGATTCGCGGTCGAAACAACTATACGCCGGCGACGGATTCACCTCGAAGCAAACGTATTCGCCATCCGGCCGTAGCTTGAGGTCGACGCCGGCCAGTTCCAGCCCCATGCCGCGGGCCAGTTCCACGCAGCGCCGGGCGACGTCGGGCGGCAGGCGGTCGGCCTGCATGCGGGCCTCGACGCCCTCGCGGCTGGCGTAACGGTAGTCGGTGGCATCCGAATCGACCCGTGTGCAGAACACCTGCCCGCCCACCACATGCACACGGTAATTGACCCCCGGCACAAAAGCCTGGAACAGCGTCGGCAGGGCGCGGATGCGTTGCAGCTCGGCGTCGTGGGCGTCGGTCAGCGTGGTGACGATGGAGCGCACCCCGCTGGCCGACTTGAACACCACCCGGCCGTGGGCCCGCCGGAACGCGCGCACCGCGTCCGGATCGTTGCTCAGCAGCGATTCCGGCGTGGCAAACCCGGCGCGGCGGATCAGCTGCGCCTGCCAGGGCTTGGAGGCATTGGACATGCCCGCCGCCATCCGGTTGGCAACCCGCAGCGGTGCCGCTTCGAGCCAGGCGTTGAGCGCATCGACGAAATAATGATGATGGAGCACGCCCTGCGGATCGCGCGGCGCGTCACGCAGCAGGCTGGCCGGCACGACGCGGGTGTAGGCGCCGCCGCAGCGGGTCAGATCGAGCGCCGCCGCGCCGTTCCACCAGCGCGCGAAAAGCCGGCCGCCGCGCACGCCGGCCTCGATGTCCTGGGTGGCCAGCCGGCGCTGGTCGATCACCTGGCAGTCGACACCCAGCCGTTCGGCCGCCTCGATGGCCATCGCCAGCGGCGACTCGCTGGCCACGCCGCAAACGAGCACCGGCCCCTTGCCCACGCTCACAGCCAGCCCTCCAGCCAGTCCACGCAGCGTGCCGTGACGTGCGCGCCGTCGAGGGGCGGACGGGGCGCCACTTCGACCAGCCGCCAGGCCGCGCCATCGGGCACGAAACCCAGCGCCGCATAGCCCAGCCCCAGCGCCCGCACGAAAGCCGCGCAGCTCTCGGCCCGACCCGCGGCAGGCAGGCCGACGCACGCCTCGCCAAACACCCATGCCCAGCTCACCGCGCCGCCCACCGACGCCGGCCGATACCACCCCGCCACGTCGCAACCGCGCGGAAAGGCGCTGCCGCCGACTCGCTCCAGCCCGGCGCAGGCGCCGCCGCGCACCGACGAGGCGACGACGAAATCGCCCGTCGCCAGCCCGTGGGCGGCAGCCAGCGCATGCCAGCCGAGCGGATGCAGCGACGCCGCCCACGCGTTGTCGCCGCCGGGCGGATTCGCCACCGGCACGTCCAGCCCGTTGAGCCAGCTGGCCAGCAATGCGGAAAACTCGGCCACCGCGTAATCGCGGTCCTCCGCCGGCGCCCGCGCGAATTGCGGCAGGTCGATCCCGTCGAGGCGGTTCAGCACGACGCCGATATCGCGGTCGTCGAGCCGCGTGCCGTCGGGCAGATCGACCCGCGTGCCGTCGCCGTCCGGCGCATGCTGCCAGCCGGCCAGCGCCAGTTCGGCGGCGCCGGCCCGGACGACCCGACAGCCCCGCTCCCGCAGGCCGCGGCCGACGGCATCAGCCGATGCGTCGTCGGCCGCGGCCAGGATCAGGGCCAGACGCCCGCGCCCCACGGCCGGCACTCACCCGGCCGGACGATCGAGCAGACGCTTGCTGGTGCACGAGGACGGATCGAACTCATCGTCATCGTCCGAGTAGGCGCTGCCGGACAGATCCGGCCGCAGCTCCCGCGAGATGAAGGGCTGCGCCGCCTGACCGCCGAGCAGCATGGCCTCGAGGTTGGCGATGCGCGCCTCCAGCATGCCGAGTTCGGCGGCCTTGAGGCCGGTGCCCGGCTTGTCGGCGAGCTTGCCTTCGGCAAATTTCTCGGTCGTGCCCTTGTCGAAGGCCGCCGACTTGTCGGTAACCGGCTTCTCGGTACCCTTCTCGATCTTCTTCTCGACCAGCTTTTCGCTCGCCACGGTCTTGTCGACAGCCACCGCCTTTTCGGTGATGACCTCCTTCTTCGCCTTGATCACCGTGCACTTCACGCGCAGGTTGGCGCTCATCACCGGGCCGGACGGCCCGATGCCTGTGACCGCCACGCAGGTGTTGGCACCGGCGTACGATTTGGAGCTCGGCGTCGAGGTGTTGTTGAAGGTGGTGTTGTTGGTCGAGCCCGGATACGGGTCGCCGCCGTCGCCGCGGTTGTGGTCCAGCTCCATGTCGCGCAGGCCGTCGGCCTGCATCAGCGCGACCTTGTAGTGCGCCTCGTTGGTGTTGCCGGCCACGCTGTCGTCGATGTGCCAGATCAGCAGCCCGCCGGCCGGCAACGACGCGTCGAAGCCGGTTTTCTGGCGGTTCTCGACGAGGAAGTATTCGCTGCCCGCCGCGCCGTCCTTCCACATGCGGAAGACCTTGCCCGAATCCTTCACGTCGGCGATGTTCTTGACCCCGTTGGTGGTGACGTTGGTGACGCTGGCCCAGCCCTGGTTGGCCTTGCACCAGGCCGACGGATGGGTCGGCGTGTTGCCGCCGCCGCCCCAGCTGCCGCCCGCCATCAGGCACCAGTTGCCGATGCCTTCCGAGGTGTAGTCGGTGTCGTAGAGATCGGGGAAGCCGAACAGCAGATGGCCCAGCTCGTGGCAGCACACGCCGATCTTCGAATCCTCCGGCACCGTCAGGTAGGCATACACCTTGGTGCCGTCGACGCTCATCGCGCCGCCGTCGAGCACCCACTTGTGGGACCAGATGTGGCCCGAGTTGCCGGTGACCTCGGCCCCCGGCCCGGCATGCACGACGATGAAGGCGTCGACGAAGCCGTTGCCGTCGTTGTCGTAGGGTCCGAAGTTCACGCTGGCGTTGGCGGCCAGCACCGCGTCCCGCGCCATCGTGCGCGCGTTCGGCAGCGCCGCGCCGGTGCCCGACGCACCGTGGGCGTACTGGGCCAGCGTCTTGGGCAGACGGAACGGCCCGACCACCTGGCCCTGGATGTTCACCAGCCCGCGCGTCACGTCGGTGTAGTACTCGCGCACGCTCTTGGTCGGGATCACCCCGGTCGAGAAGAACAGCTGATCGAAATGCGCTGCGGTCTGCGTCATCGGCTTGTCGGAGAAATCCACCAGCACCACGATGACCCGCACCACGCCGCGCAGCGGCGCGCGCTCGGCCGCCGCCCCACGGATGCGGCTCGGCGAGGCGCCGAGCGGATATTCGTCGGGCGGAACGATGGTGCCGTCGTTGAAACCGTCATGTCGCGGCTCGGAGGCGCGCAGCTGGAAGGTGGCCATGAAATCCTTGGCCTTGCCGCGCATCGCGGTCAGCTCCTTCTTCAGCTTGTCGGCCAGATCGGGGCACGGCGCCACCATGCAGCGCTGGCCATCCTCGCTCTCCCGGGCCTGCTGGTAGATGTGCAGCATGTCCCGCGCCAGGGACCGGTAACGATATTCGCTCATGACATCGCCCTCCTTCTCGGGCCCGCCGCGCTCGGGCGGGCTTCCTGATTGATCGGATCGACAGCGGAGGCAACCATTGGAAATGTCCGGGGACGGCATACCCGGAACAGGTAGATCGGGGGAACCGGAAGGATCACGGCCGACTGTCGGAGCACGCCTCCGTGATATGAGGGTAGGTTACGACTGCCCCATCGGCAAGGACGGTTTTGCGATACGGATCGCCGCGGCGCCGAAACCCCGGACGGCCCGATCGATCAACGACAAACGACTGATCGTTCGGCCATCGCGGCACTCACCGACCCCCGCCGCGCCGTTCCGCCGTGGCCCGCCGCGCCCGCCGCTTGTGGCGCCAGCGCAGCCAGCCGGTCACCAACAGCATGGCTGGCAGCAGGCCGGCGATGCACGCCAGCCAGCGCCCGGCGAGCCCCAGCGCCTCGCCATTGTGGAGCGGATGCAGCCACGCCATGAAGGTGTCGCCGCCGCTGTTGTCGCGGGGGTCGCGCACCGCGAGGATCTCGCCGCTGGCCGGATGCACCCACACCTGGGTGCGCGGAAAGCGCCGCCCCGGCTCGCCGGGCTGCCACAGGCGCAGCACGATCGGCCCGCCGGCGGCCCCGGGCGCTTCGACCCAGCGCAGTTCGGCATCCGGAAAGCGTCCCCGCGCCACCCGCGCCGCTTCGTCGAGGGAGATCGCCGCGGCGCCGTCGGCCAGCAGCCCGGCGCCCGGCCGCAGCGGGGCCCGCAGCGGCGACAGCCCGCCGACCAGCCAGCGGGTCTGCTCCGACAGGGCCAGCGCGCTGCCGGTGAAGGCCAGCGCCGCCAGCACCAGCAGCCCGTAGATGCCACCGAGGACGTGCAGGTCGTAAGTCTTGCGCAGCGCGCCGCTGCGCAGCACCGGCCGCAGCGCCGCCGCCAGCCGCGCCCGGCTCGGCCACCACAGCCACAGGCCGGTGAGCAGCGAAACCAGCATCGCCAGCCCGGCGATGCCCACCGCGGTCGTCCCCGGCTGGCGCAGCAGCAGCGTGTAGTGCAGGTCGTACAGCCAGCTCACCGCGTAGTCGCCCCAGAAACGCTGGCTGGTGGCCTCCAGCGTCGCCGGATCGAGGGTCAGCATCAATGGCGCAAAGCCGCGCCCCGCCGTTTCGACCGGGTTGGAATAACGCGCCATCAGCGGCGCGTCGGCGGCCAGCGGCATCTCGATGCGCCACGGCCCGTGGCGTTCCGGGTGGAGCGCCTGCAGGCGGCGCAGCACGGCCTCCGGCGCCGGCGCGGCGGGCACCGGCGCCGCCACGCGGATGCGCGGGTTGAGCGCCGCATCGACGTCGAGATAAAACACGAGCACGCTGCCGGTCAGCCCGAGCAGCGCGAACAGCGCCCCGAGCCCCAGCCCGAGGTAAAGATGCAGCGTCAGCCAGACGCGCCGCGCGGTCCGCATTCAGAACTGCGCCACCAGCGTGCCGGACACGCTGCGTGGCGTGCCCGGCGCGTGCAGGCTCTGGGCGCCGTCCCACCACACGTATTCGTAGTAGCGGTCGAACAGGTTGCGCACCTGCAGCTGGACACTCAGCGCCGGCGTCATCCGGTAGGCCGCCGACAGGTTGGCCAGCGCGTAGCCGCCGAACTTGCCGGTGCCGTTGCTGCGCTCGAGGAAATAGCTGGTCTGGCCATTCACCCACGCCGACAGCTTCAGCGCGTCGCCGGGCCGGTAGTCGGCGCCGAAGTTGTAGAGCAGATGCGGCACGTGGTCGATCTCCATGCCGGTGGTGCCGGCCGACGCCGCATCCGCCTGCAGGATCTTCGAACGCTGCAGCGCCGTGCCGACCCACAGCCCGAGCTGCGGCGCCGGCTGCGCGTTGAGCTGCAGGTCGATGCCCTGACGGCGCGTCTGGCCGACGTTCTCGGCGTCGTTGGCGGGGTCGTTGAGCTTGCGCCGCGCCTCGTTGCTGGCGGTCTGGCGCCACACCGCGAGGCGGCCGTCGAGCCACGCCAGCGGACGGAACTTGAGCCCCGCCTCCCAGCCTTCGTTGATCGACGGCGACAGGTCGGCCGACTGGTTCACCTTGTACGACGCCGTCCCAACGCCCACCTGGAAGCTGCGCCCCCAGTTGCCATACACCGACCACGCCGCCGAAAAGGCGTAGGCCACGCTCAGCTTGGGCTGGCTGATGGTGCCGTAGTCGTTGATGTCGTAAGTCTTGCCGTTGAGCCGGTTGGTATAGCTGCCGTCGATGCGCTCGGCGCGCCACGCCGGCGTCACGGTCAGGCCGCGCAGCGGCTTGAGCACCGCCTGCACGAAGGCGCCGACGGTGTTGAAGTCGAACTGCTGGTTGCGCGTCTGCGCCTGCCGGACCTGGCTCAGCGTGGTGTAGCGCAGGCTGCGGTTGTCCTGGTGTTCGGCGTCGAGCCCGCCCATCACTGCAATGTCGCCGATCGCCGTCGCCCCGCCGCGCCAGGTCAGGGTGGTGGACGCGCCGGTGTGGGTTTCGGCGACGATCCGCTCCTGCTGCGCCGTCCCGGCCGAGAAGCGCACGAAGCGCCGGTCGTCCAGATTGTTGAGATAGGTCTGGCCGGTCCAGAAGAAGCGCGCGCCGATTTCGGCTTCGCCCTGCAGCGCCAGCTGGGTCACCAGCCGGCGGTCCTCGTCGGTGGCGTTGTGGGCCGGCGACTGGTCCGGATCGGCGCGGCGCTGGGCCGCGGTCAGGTAGCCCGCCTCCTCGGCGCTGGCCGTGTAGTGGCGGGCAATCAACCCGAAGCGGCTCGTCCCGCCCGGCGGCGTCACGAACCACTTGCCCGAGAAGGCCGCGTTGTCGGCCGTGGAATGATCCCGGTAGCCGTCGCTGCGGCCGACGCTCAGCGCGTAGTTCTGCGCCAGCCCGTCCTGTTCGACGCCCGCCGCGGCCTGCAGTTCGGCGGTGCCGAAGCTGCCCAGCGTGGCGCGGCCGAGCCGGTAGTTGCCGCCGCTCCGGGTGGCGATGTTGGCGTTGCCGGCGATGTTGTGCAGGCCGTAGCGCGGATCGTTGGTGCCGCGCACCACCTCGATCGATTCGATATCGAGCCGCGGCGCCACATCGATGTAAGGCATGTTGCCGTCGTTGCTGTTGGACGGCACCCCGTCGATCAGCAGCTTCACCGCGTTGATCTCGCCCTCGCCGTTGAAGGCCCGCAGCGAGAACTTGCCCGAAGTGGTGCCCTGCCCGAACTGGGTCAGCATCACCCCCGGCAGCTGGCCGAACAGCTGCCAGTTGTTCGACACCGCCTGGCTCTCGATGCGCGCCGTCGGCAGGATGTCCACCGAGGTCAGCACCCGGCGCGCCTCCAGCGGCCCGCCCGCCGCGCCGCTCACCACCACTTCGCCCAGGGTCAGCGCGGTGCCGTCGTCGGCCGCCAGCGCCAGCGGCGCCGCGGCCAGGCCCGCCAGCGCAAGACCGACCGCCAGCGCGACCGGATCGGGTTTACAGCAAGACATCGGTTTTTCTCGTCCATCGCAATCAGGGGCGCGAACTGTATCAAGGCCGCCGCGCCGCCGCGCTTGATCCACGCCAGAAAAGTGGCCCGTGCGACACTGTGTCGCAGCACCGGAAAGCGTAATATCCTGAAGATCGAGTCTGACACCACCCCGCGGCCCCACGCCGCCCTTTTCCGGCCCGACGGAAGCCCCGCCATGGATTCGACCCCCGCCGCCGCACTGCC